>JASMAO010000226.1 GCA_030754315.1 SAR202 cluster bacterium | reverse complement strand
TGGTTGAAAGGTACTGCTATGTTTAAAATTGCATTCACTAATTCTCCCTTGAAAATTATGCCAGGTTGGATTCTGCAACGCTAAAAGCCGTTTCAAAGTTCTCGACAAACAACTGGCCACATCAGTTCTTTATAGAAACGATGCCCTTCATCTCCCCATCGATGCTGAAAATTGTATGGTACACCAGCAAATTGATAGATTCTTTGAACTCGATCAATTGAGCATTTTATGTCCTTCTCTGAATGGAGTTGATCTTTAATACCATTAACTGCCAAAAAGCGCCTAGGGGCAATGAGGCCACAAACATCATACAGCTCTCCCCAACGGAGTATCCCTGGTATAGCACAGCAATCACAGTGGAAAATTCGACCCTGTTTGCTAGCAATGACAGAAAAGGAACAGCTAGCAACTGCGGTAGAGATACGTTCGTCACAGGCTGCAGTATACATAGTAATGACTCCCCCACCAGAATTACCCATCATCAGTAAACTGTCAGATTTCACCTCAGGTAAATTCGATGCCCAATCAATCAAGCGCATCATATCCCAAACACGTTCACCAACGGCGGTGCGGCCAGCCAGAATAGCATGCATGAAATGGCTACGGCAGTCCCTGTTACCATGCCGGTCATAAGTATCAGGAACATAGTTGGAGGCAAAAGATAGTCCTCGACTAGCTGGTGCAATAGACAAAAACCCATTCTGTACAGCTTGAACTGCAACGTCACGATCCATGGCTAGGGATTGTCGTCTATGATCCGAGTCTCGATATACACCAGCGTAGCTATCGTGTCCGTTTTGGTCATGGCCATGTGGTGTAATAGCAAGAGGAAAAGGCCCACAACAATCCAAGGGACGGAGCAACCAAAATGGTAAACGAATATTCGGTTCGGTTTCGATATAACCGACTTGACGGGTATAGCCACTTTGTTGTTCGGGTTTCTTTAGTTCAACGGTGGGTTGGTGCTTTTCTAATTCACTAGCCATGTTATCCAATCCTAGTAATCGTGATAATAAGGGTTTAGCTGATGCAGACCAATTATTATACCCACCTGGATAAGTAGGCCGAAAGCTGTGAGATTGGTAGTCTTCAGCATAAAGGTTGGCTAGGTAAGATTCACTGGTTGTCATCGTGTTGTTTTGTGCTTTCCGAACAGTTTCTATTTGATTTTTCTATATACTAAAAATTTGGTTTAGGTTTGCTAGCTTACTTCAATTCTTGTGTAGGGAAGCGAGAGCTTATAACTGGTTCTATTTCTCCATGATATTCAGGTTGCAATGGATCAGTCAAATGGTGGGGCCAGGAGTGAGGGTATTCAACCGACCGATGGCGATTGGAACCAATCAAAGCACGAACTGATTCCGGCATAGCGTTGAAATCAGGCCAGTACCATAAAGTCAGAACTGTTCTCCAAGTTTTAGACTGGTTACTATGTGCACTGTGGAACAGTCGAGCGTCTCCAATCACCAGATCGCCCGCTTTTACTGGTACATCAACTTCTCTCTCTGCTGGCTGGAAGAGGGGGTGATTCAGCTCCTCGGCACGATTGAATCGTTTCACATTATTTTCGTATTCCGGGATATATTGGTGCAGAGGATGACGATTCAAGTGAGAGCCAGGAATCAGACGCAAGCAACCATTCTGACAGTTGGTATCTACCAGATAGTACATTAGGAACCACTGCTGAGTCTGGGAAGTGTAACTAACCGGATGACTCCACCAGAATCCATCTTGATGCCAGCGCAACGGGGGGCCTCCCGGCGGCTTGCTGATCACGAAACCGCTCATAAATTTGGGATCATCGAAACCAAGGTCGGCAAATATTTTCAAGGTAGGAGGATGGGCAATAATTTTGGCCATGAAAGGGTGTTTTGTGATACGAATAATGCACCCCTGAGAAGCATGGTCTTTAAAGTGGTTTTCATCTTGTTGAGCGATCATGCTGTCACTAACCAGACGCAGCTGCTGGAGCATGTTAGAGTCGAGGACGCCTTCGATAACACAGTAGCCATCCTGAACAATTTGATCTATTTTAGTTGTCATTAACTTCCTCATAGGTCATGGTCTTGCCTCTTGTATTAGGCCGAGAGAACATATGATATTGTTCTCTCAAGCTGGATTCTAGAGTCTTGACTAGGTGACGATATGTAAATGTGTGACCTGGCTTTCGGAAATTTGCATTAGTTCATCCATATCTGTAGTGTAGATTTGGAAAATGCCATCTACACCTGAAGTGGTAATTATTTTTCCATAAGGTTCCAGAAGCGGTCCATTTTGGTCAAATCAAAGTGAACCTGTTAAGAAGCATTTTGAGACAATCGATTTCCTAATGAGCATACTTTATATTTGCCCATGAAACTGCTAATTTGCCAACAGAAGAAACGGCCATTGGAATCCCATCTCCTTCGATCTTTACGTAATCGAACTGAGCAACAGCCTCCTTCACATTCTTGTCGCTCACCAGTGCCACTGGGCCTGACTTAAAGGTTTTTCCTTTATCTTCGACGCGTTTCAACAGTTTATTATTGATATAAAGCTCGAAATGAAACCCTTTAATCACAACTTTCATGGTATTCCAATCTTCAGCATCTTTATAGTTTCCATCTTCACCCCAACTGCCTGCCAAAGCAGTGTAACCACCATTCCAAATTCCAAACCAATACTTTGTTTCAGCCCCCACAAAGTCGTTCATATAGAATCCATAGTGATGCCCAACTTTATTGTCCCGAAAACCGATACCGAAGTGGTTTTCCGTCCCCATGTTTCTGACTTTTACCTCCAGAGTGTAATCTACCCAATCATCATTCCAAACTGTTCCTTTGACAAAGGCAGTCCCCTCATCTGCAAGACCTTCAGCTTAGAAGACACCCTCTTTTAAATCTATCATCCATTTACAGGTCTTACGCTGTGCCTGAAGTCCTTCCCAATCTTCAACATCAGCCTCTTTATCGAAATCCCAAGTGAGTGCCGAGACTTGTCCTAAACCTAAGACTGAGAGAAAACACAAAACTGCAAAAAATGTTGTTACTTTCACCATTTTGACCTCTTTCAAAAGTAGACTAGGTAATTTCAGTATATCCTACTTCATGTCTTTTTTTATTGAAAAAACAAAAAAGATGCATAAAGACCTGAAAATATATACCATCCAGAGAAATAATGAATAATTACTCTATTAAGTTATATTGCAGTTAACTATCTTGGTAGCAGTTCTTTTGCGCTCGGAAAACACACCGAGTTGCCTGTGTGCCAACTCTTTGGTGGTCAAGTACGGGATGAAGTGGATTTCTGTGTTTATATGGGGCTTAAAGAGCCCACGGAATCCACCGCAACGACGCGTGAGTACATAGATCGCTGGGGCGTTTTCTAAAAACAAAAGCAGGTGATGACTCTGATAATGATCTCCAAATTGCGGAAGCTATTAGGCTTTCCTTGATCGGACTAGCGGGCGTGGTTGACATTATGGGCATTGGTTTTCAGGGTGGGGTAATGAAACTATACTTTACCCTGATGCAAATAACGGTTACTCCCCCGAAGAGACCAAATCCGTGCTATGGAGTGTGAAAAAACTTGGGGTTCGCTACTTTGAAGATTCATACTCATCCGAGCATCTCGATGCATTGGTTCACTTCCGGATGGAAATTGGCAGGGTATCTTGGTGAATATGGGCATGGGAATACCAAATAAAATTCTAACATTGCTGGCCAATGAAGGGGATATTATCATGCCAGATACCCCGGTGGCAGGTAATGAGGTTGATGGAAGTTTGATATGATCATTTGACCATCGCTAAAAACGATGGTATCCCCAGACTAGGCACTTTTACATCTTTAGCCTGAATTCGATGCTCAAGGGACTAGCCGATGCATTTTATCACGATTGAATCGGGGTAAAGTGGTGCGGGCCCAATTGTGTGATCATGGTGTCTTTCCTTCCCAGTGTCGTTTGGTGAGGCCGGCTATTTCGGGGTTGCTACACTGAAGTAGCGGTGGCTCCAAGAGCCGTCGAAACAAAGCTGGTGTAGGTGCCCTTCGCTGCCACGGTACACGTAGTAGCGAAAACCGGTCAGGGTGGATACCAAGCCCGAAAGTCCTCCCGCTGCGGGAGGTGCTTTAGCAAGCGCTGTCAGGTCGGTCAGTTGCCAGGAACCCTCGTTCAGGATGGCCTCCTGAACATGCCCATCAGTGTCGCAGAATGCAAGGTAATGGCGGTCGCGTTTGGCATCGTGGATCGCACAAGGATTTTTCACAACTTGACTGGGTAGTTTCCCGATTGGCTCCAAGCGGCGGAAACGCTCTCCGTTATCCCACGCCCAAACGAGCGTGTTTCGCGGACCCCGATACTGTTGATAATCTGGTTGTCTTCTTTCGATCCAGTCAAAAACAAATGGTTCGCGAGATGGCCATTTCTCTGACGTCCGAAAAATGATATGACGTTTGCCATTCTTGCTGAAACCAATCGGTTTCCCGGCAGCCGGCAGCCGGTATATGAGTCGAGGCGTCCAACTGCGACGATACGGTTTTGTGACCGGCAGCTGGAGAGTCTGCTCACACGCGGCGCCGAACACGGTCCGATAAGTCACATGCAGCGCCGAACCACTGCGAGAGATGACAATTCCACCGGCAGGACGCGGTGCGGCTGGTAGTGGGTGTTGCCTCCACTGTTTGTCAAGCCAGATCTCTCGCAGCCGTGCCATACGGTCCACATAAACGATGTGCGGCACGCCGTCAAAGACGACCACTGACGGATCATAACCTGCAACGGAAATGTCAAGTTGCGCGGTTAGGTTCGTGTGAAGCCAAGCCCCGGCACCCGCCCCAACCGTAGTTCTCGATAACTCGTGGAGATGTCCCGACGTTCCCCGGTAAAGGATCCGACGATTCCCGGCTCTAAGAGAGTAGGCGCTGGGATAACCGGCCGCCGGAGGAGCCTTGGCCAGCATGCTGATTGGCAAGTCCTGCTCGCGACTTCCGTCGGAAGAAACAGAGATCTCGTGGAGTTGGCCGTCTGTAGTTCGGTAGATCACGTACCGGCGTCCATCCTCGCCTTCGATGACAGCAACTCGATCTTCAATGACCGGTGAAGTCTCGTGTGAGAAATACTCGTCGGTGTATTTTTGGAAGAAACTGCCACAATTCTTGACGATTTTTTCGATCTTCGTGATTTGCGAGTGCCACTGTTCTTTGCCGTATCCCCGGGTCTCGACCTCATGCTCAATGTCGGCCGCGATTGTGTCACGATGACGATGGACATGCCGCAAGGCATTTTCGGTTGAAAGCGCGGTGTTCAAGTGCCTGCGGACCTCCTTCTGGTAGTACTCACTGTAGCCCGGATTCCCGATCAGAGCGAAGAAGAGTTTCCTACTCAGACTGTGTCCGTAGGCACCCCCGCTGTCGATGAACGCGTAGGGGTCGACATCAGGACTGTAGAAGGGCCCCCCGCCCCCCAAGCTCCACTCGGCGTCCCAGCACAGGAAAATCCATTTGCCATCCGGTACGCGCCGCGCCGCATACCAGTTGTTGTGGGGCCAATCAAGGTTAAGGGCCCAGAGATTCAGGATGACGTACGAGGTAAAGTTCTCGATGTCCACTCGCCTCACCAACTCCTCAAAATTGGCCTGGTTGGAGAAGTCCACCGAGCTGATGAAATCCCTCAATTCATCCCAGCCTTGCCGGGTGCCACTGAGCACGGTGTCTCCAGTCTTTATGACATCATATTGACCTGGTCCAAGATGTGAAGCAAAGAACTCCTCATCCATGCGTTCGACCACGTTGAACACACCATGACTAACCGAGTTGATGAGAAGGACATACCATGAGCCACTCGAGGATAGTGCCCCCATGTCACGATGGAGGTCGCGGATCACCTGATCTCGGATGTAGCTGCCATGTAAACGGCCATCGTTGAAGTTCGACCGCAGAACTAGCTTATCAAAGTCCTCGACCCTAGCTTCCGGAATGATAGGATAATCTACTCGACGGTCACCATACACTTGGCGGAAGTATGCACGGTAGGATTTCTTGACTTCTTTACCACCACGTCGACCCGCCCCGCCGTGAAGCCTGAGTCCGAAGCCCGTGGCCATGGTCCTTTCCCCAACAGGATTGAAAATCTCCAGAAAAGCTGGGCGTTCGCTGCCGCGTCCTTTGCCACTTTGCTGGAGGTGCACATCGAGGAAATCATCAGAGGGCATCGAAATGGAAAGAACTGGCAACGAGGGACGATGCCCTACAAGATAGGTTGCCGAGACGACCGGGCTGGCTTGTTCTTTTCCAATGAATGCGGCAGCGCGGAAGATCGATGTGTCGACGAGTTTGATGGGGGCATGATACAGCAGGCCTGAGGCATCAGGGGCTGAACCGTCGTTCGTAAACCGGATGTCGACATTGGTAGAGGATTTCTGATTGATGCGAATCTCGACACCTGGATCGCATGCACCTGGCAGCGGATCGAACGAGATACGAGACTTCACGGGATTCAGCTGTTGCGGACCGACGTTCGCAGATCCGGGGCTGGGGGTAAGGAAATAACCCCAGCTAGCT
>JASMAO010000225.1 GCA_030754315.1 SAR202 cluster bacterium | reverse complement strand
TGACAGGATTTCATTCTTTTTATCATCTGATTCAATGGCCAAACCAAGGTCGACTAGTCCTTTGCTCTCCATGGCATCGTAAAATCCAAGTATTTCAAGTGCCTGCTTCCAATGCCGATGGCCTAACTGTATTGCAAGGGGTTTACCGTCGCAATCGTTGAAACACCCAGCAATACCAGCCCTTTCCCGAGATCCGTTTATGCGTGCACCAGTAATTGGAGGTTTGTTTTTCCACATAGTTGTCGTCATTGTCCAACCCATTAAACGGAAAGCACTGCCGACCAAAGAAGTATCTATTTTTTGACCGACGCCGGTAGAACGAGCATGGATCAATGCAGCTAACACACCACCGAAGGTTACAATAGCAGTGACTTCATCAGCTATTGATACAACACCAGTTCGCAAGGGTTGGCCTGGGATTGAAAAGGCCTCCGTCACACCGCCAAGGGCTTGGCCAACAGCATCAGTGCCTGGTAGATTTGCATCTGGCCCGTCAGGGCCGTATGCGGACACCGATGCGTATACTAGTGCGGGGTTTATCTTTTTCAACTCTTCGTAACCAAATCCATATCTTTCTGCTGCGCCTGGTCGGAAATTTTGTCCAAAAATATCTGCAGTCTTGACCAATTTATGAAGAATGCTTCTAGCTTCTTCCGTTTTCAAATTTAAGGTAAGACTTTTAACCCCTCTGTTATTCGTTTCGAAAAAGGAACTTACGGATCCTTTCATTTCTCCGCCATTTCGAGATCCATCACCGATACCTGGCACTTCGATCTTAATCACTTCGGCGCCTAAATCGGCCATGAACATATAAGGAACTGTGCCTGCTTGAGCTGTAGAACAAGTTACGGCCCTTATCCCGGATAGTGCGCCTTGTGCATTGGACATAGTGGTGTCTCCTCCTTTATTTTGGGTCAATGTCAAACATGATTGTAGTTATTCATCATCAATGGGAGTATTTGTAACGTTCATTATGCTATCGCATCCGGCCCTCAATAAGAGACGTGAGAGCGGTCACTTTTGAGCTTCACTTCGCCTCGGGAGTGGTTCCAAGTGCCGTCTTGGGAAACAGTTGATAGCGAATCTCTCACCCTTTGTTCTCATCGAGGACGCCTATCATCGTCTCCAGTGCTTTGCGGCTCCAACGCACCCATTGGAAGCATTCGAAACCAAAGGCGACTTATTGCCAATGTATATATGCACAAAATCCCGAGGAATCGAGTTTTCTTTCTGAAGGATCAGCGTCCGGAATTTCATCGGAGCCCGGAGGAATTGGCGGGTATGATACACACCGCCACGCCAATTCTATTTCAACGAGGCAAGCGTCGGTGCCCGGTAGCGATCTTCAGGATCATCCCATCCTTTGAAGTTCGGCACACGTTTTTCGGCAAATGCCCGTCTCGATTCCATCAGGTCTCCTTTAGCTCCGTGGTCACGAAGCGCGTCAGCCAATCGCAACAGGTCCGGCGCCACGGTGGGCCGTATCTCGCGCATCATCTGAAAAGTGTTTACCCGCGATGCCGGAGGCAGAGTGAGGAGATGGTTGGCCATCTCGAATGCGGTAGGCAGAAGATTCTCTGAGGATGCGATTCGGTTCACGAATCCTACCTCGTACAACCGCTGCGCAGTAAACCGAAACCCTAAGGCCATCTCTGTGGCGATCGGATGAGGCAAAGCAGAACAGTGCCCGCGTTCATAGCCGCCTAACAGCCAACGTTTGGCATTCGACACCTCAAATATGGCCTCAGGCACGGCGACCCGTAAGTCCGTGCGATCGACAAGCGCGAACCCACCGCCCATGGCGAAGCCATTGACTGCACAAATCACGGGTTTGTCCAACATACCGGCCGTAAACGGATCTTCACGCGGAGGTCGTCCTCCTCCGTATGGAGAGCCCGCCTCAACCGACTCTTTCATATCTTCGCCGGCACAGAAGGCGCGTCCCGTACCCGTGAACACCCCGACCTCGAGTTCACTGGACTCGTGAAACTCAGACCAGGCGTCAGCCAACAGAGATCGAATCTCAAGTCCCAGCGCATTCAACCGCTCAGGTCGGTTGATGCGCACGACAAATATTTGACCATGACGTTCGGTCTCGACAACTGGCATTTCTACCTCCTGCACTAACGGTTGGTTTGATCGGTTGTGGGGTAGTTTACCACTTGGCGGCTACGGGGGCATTATCAGTTGCGACGATCCGCTCCATTCGCAAAACCCTAACGGAGTTCATCTCCTGTGACACTACGTTCAGCCATCGAGCCGATTTCGCCGTCCGTGTAGCCAAGGTTTGTCAAGATGGCGTGACTGTCTGCACCGAACATGGGACCTGCGAGTTCCGGAATTGTCTATGAAGTCTTCACCAGGCTGTAGACCGTCAGCGAAAGTGGGACACATTTGGGCCTGAAATTAACAGAGACTCACATTAGGTAAAGCGAGCTCCTGACAGGGGGATAGAATGTCCCCAGGGAAGGAGCAGCAGTGATCGAGAACACAGAAGATAAGA
>JASMAO010000224.1 GCA_030754315.1 SAR202 cluster bacterium | reverse complement strand
GTTTGGGCCATTTTGGGAGGCTTCTATCACTGCTTCTGCTAAGTCAATACCTCCCTTCCCACCTTCTGCAAAGACCCGGCTGTGCACGGAAGCGAAGGCACCGGCTTCTTCTGCCCGCTGTTGAACTATATCAGTCTCTGCTTTCGTGTCGGTAGGGAACTCGTTGATTGCTACTACTACAGGAAGATTGTATGATCGAACCACTCCAACAAGGTGGGTGAGGTTTGCGGTTCCTCTTTCTACCGCTGCCTCGTTGGGTGAATCCAGGTCTTTAAATTTCACTCCGCCATGGGATTTTAAAGCTTTGACAGTAGCCACCAGAACCACGGCACTCGGTTCTAGATCGTTCGTTCGAGCTTTAATGTCCATGTATTTCTCAAAACCCAAATCTGCTCCGAAGCCGGCCTCGGTAATCACGTAGTCTGAGTATCCACGGGCCAACTTGTCGCCAACTACTGAACTACAACCATGTGCAATGTTCCCGAAGGGGCCAGTGTGCACGATGACCGGCTGCCCTTCCAAGGTCTGGACAAGATTTGGCTGGATCGCATATCTGAGCAGTGACATCATGGAACCAACAGCCCCAACATCGTCAGCCGTCACAGGGATACCGTCCTCGGTTCCTCCAACGACTATCTTACCTAGACGTATTCGGAGATCATCCAGGCTTGATGACAGCGCAAGAATCGCCATGATTTCGGATGCGGTAACAATATCAAAGCCGGTTTCGCGCAGCGGAGCGTTGTTCGTTCCCCCTAGACCAGCGATGATTGTTCTTAGGGATCTGTCTTCCATGTCGCTGACCCTTCTCCATGTTATGCCGTCAGCTCGGAAACGATTTATAAGGCGTCGATATGCCACATTGTCTGTCAAAGCGGCAAGAAGGTTATGCGCTGATGATACAGCGTGGGCGTCGCCTGTGAAGTGAACGTTGATTTCGTCTTCGGGTACAACCCAAGATTTCCCGCCGCCGGTGCCACCCCCTTTAATGCCGAATATCGGACCCAATGACGGCTCACGTAGAGTAGCGGTCACTTTATGCCCGAGATGGCCCATTGCTTGGGTAAGACCGACTGTGGTGGTTGTCTTGCCTTCTCCGGCTTTGGTGGGAGTGACCGCTGTCACGAGTATCATCTTGCCTTTGTGGCCTGTATTAGGGATGGTCGTAAGGGGAATCTTTGCCTTGTATTTGCCGTACTGTGAAATTGCGTTTTCGTCAAGACCCATGTTTTTAGCGACTTCGACTATTGGAAGCATCACTTTTCTCCGGGGTAGTCGTTATGTGTTGGTATAAGACGAGCTGAATTTTATCATAGCGTTGGCGCCTGGGCCTTCACACGGTACCTCTTGATTTGGGAGAATCTGATTATTGGGTTTGCAGTTGTAATGGGCCATGAATTGTTACCCACTTCAGTTCACTGCAGTTGACGGAATTGTTTCTGGGTTGCGAGTAGACAAACGGCAATGATTAGTAATAAACCTCCAAAGATCCCGACTGTCGTTTGGGTACCGATAATGTCGGCTATTACTCCTGCTGGGAGGGTACTCAACGGAGTAAGCCCATACGCCAACATGAAGATGCTCATAACGCGTCCTCTGTATGCGTCGGCGGTGTTGCCCATTCCTATTGCCTGTTTTAGAGACCACTCTGTGCCGCTACCAAGGCCCATGAACATCATTGCTGCGACTGACAGATAAAACCAAGGGGATGCGGAGATAGCCAGCATAGTGATAGCACAGACTAATCCGCAGGTTAGATAGAGCAGACCACGTCTCCAGATTCCCAGGTAAGCTATGGATAGCGCTCCTAAAAGCGAGCCTATTCCGCCGATGCTGATCATGATTCCGAATGCTGCAGATTCACGCCCGTACGCATCTACGATCAAAGCAGGCATCAATGCGAACAGAGGCGCACTGAGCATTGATATGGATAGAATGCTAAATAAGAGAGTTCGGACGACCTTGTTGCCGTAAACGTAAACTATACCTGCCCTGATTTCTCCAAAGATTGGCTTCCTCTCGGCGATTGGTTTGCCCGGAATTGAGGGAAGTGAAGTTATGATGGTAAGGGCCCCGAACCCTATTGCAGAGATGGTTA
Source organism: SAR202 cluster bacterium (assembly GCA_030754315.1). Lineage (GTDB taxonomy): Bacteria > Chloroflexota > Dehalococcoidia > Lucifugimonadales > JASMAO01 > JASMAO01. The sequence goes on along the minus strand of JASMAO010000224.1, from coordinate 3,563 downwards.
AATACACACCCGCGGGACCTAGTATTGAGTAAATCATCCCTCCAAGGGCCGGCGCTACGAGTCCTCCGAGACTCATTCCTGCGCCGGAGATTCCCATGGCGTTGCTGAGCAGTTCCTTTGGGACCAACATCGGAACCAACGATTGGCGTGCTGGCGCAATGAATGCCCACAGCGAAGTCTGTATAAATCCCACACCGATTAAATAGTACCAAGTAACTGTTCCCGTCAACACAAGAAGACCCATACCCAAAGTCATGCATGCAGAAATTGCTTGACCTAGCTGGAGTATTTTGCGGCGTTCGACCCGGTCTGCGATTGCTCCTCCTATGGGAGAAAACAGGAGCATAGGGAAAGCACTTGAGGCACTTAATATTCCGAGGATTTTATTGGAGCCGGTTAGTTCATAGGCTAAGAAACCTTGCGCAATCCCGAGCATCTGTATCGATCCCATCATGAAGATGATGCAGATCCAGAATCGCCGAAAATCTCGGATGGCCAGAGAACTGAATATCCGCTCGAGGCCTAACAACGTCTAGTCCATCCGAGGGTTGTAGATTGGAGAAACATTGTACTCGGACTGTTTCCCGTCGGATCTATTCGAGACAGAAATAAACGGCCCAAGGCACAAAGGAGTTTTTTGTTAACGGGCAAGGCATGTCGTCGCCATGCAGAACGATAATTCATGAATTAAGAATCCCATAAATGCCAAAAAAATGCTAGGTTGGATGATACTAATTTCAACTTGATTGGACTGTAGGAAAGTCCGGAACGACCGGAACGGAGAGTATCGACAGATAGACATCTGTAGAACATGTGGGGTCGTATTTAGGTGTTTTTGGGGTGGATGTGTTGGAAAGGAAGGTTGATTTTGCTAGGTGCAGTTGTAATGCACGATGGACAACTGAAGCTTAAAAAAATAAGGGCCCGGGCTACGAGCGACACTCATCTGCCGAAGCGGAAGGTGCTCGCAGGTGTTAAGCCCGGACCCGATGTGATATTGCGTCCAATGTTACCATGCTGTTTAGATGGGTGATAGCATATGAGGAATTAAGTAGTTTTTTTGTAGGAGGCCATGAGGTTTTAATTGGTCTGGATCAATGGGTAATACATTAGGACGGATGTTTAAAGTTACGACTTGGGGTGAATCCCACGGCGATGCTATTGGGGTCGTGGTAGACGGATGCCCTCCACTTCTTGAGATCACTGAGGCAGAAATACAATATGACCTTGACAGGCGCCGACCTGGTCAGAGTGAAATTTCAACTCAACGTAAAGAAGGAGATAAGGCTGAGATACTGTCGGGTGTTTTTGATGGCAAGACGCTGGGCACACCCATTTTGATCGGAGTCTGGAATGAGGATGCTCGATCCAAGGACTACGAGCATATGAGGGATATTTTCCGCCCATCTCACGCCGATTTCACGTATCAAGCGAAGTACGGTATACGCAACTGGAAGGGTGGAGGTCGTTCGAGTGCCAGGGAGACTATTGGACGTGTAGCCGCAGGCGCAATAGCCAAGAAATTCTTGGCCCAAGAGTTAGGTGTTGAGATCATTGCGTATGTAAAGCAGGTATGGAGATTGGTCGCGGATATCGACCCGGAGACCATTTCGGTAGCGGATGTGGAGTCCAACATTGTTCGGTGTCCGGACCCAGACATGGCTGAACGTATGATCAATCGCATTAAAGAGGCCCGGAAGGACGGTGATTCACTCGGGGGTGTTGTGGAAGCCGTGGCTCGAAATGTGCCTTCAGGACTGGGGGAACCTGTCTTTGAGAAACTGGATGCAGATCTTGCAAGTGCCCTACTATCTATCCCTGCATGTAAAGGCTTCGAAGTGGGATCAGGGTTCGGCGGTCTGATAATGACTGGCTACGAGCATAATGATTCTTTCTACTCTGAAAAAGGCCGTATTCGAACCAGAACGAACCGTTCAGGAGGTATTCAAGGCGGTATCTCAAATGGTGAGAGTGTCATAGTCAGAGCAGCTTTCAAACCTCCAGCAACGATAATGAAGGAGCAGGAAACAGTGAATTCCGAGGGCCGTGCGGTTACCATCAAAGGCCGCGGCCGCCATGACCCGTGCGTGTTGCCAAGGGCCGTTCCTATTGTTGAAGGGATGATCGCGTTAGTTCTTGTAGATCATGTCTTGCGCCAACGCGGACACACCGGCAGTGTATAAACCCCTCATTATTGATGGCGATATCGTATGCGGTATCTAACTAGGTTATCCTGAACTGGTTTTGTATGATTGATCTATTAGTTAGACGACGTATCGAACATCAGCGTTCAAGCCAGTCCGGCGCGTACCATACTGGAGTTGTATCACGCATCCGGGGTTAGCTGTAGCGATCGTCTCGGCGCCGGTGCCCGTTGCGTCTTCCATTTTCGAATCCAATAGCCTGAGTGACATCTCGTGTTGAGTAATGGCGTAGGTGCCGCCGGCACCGCAGCAGTTGGTAGAGTTTTCCATCTCAGATAGCTCAAGGCCTGGAATTGACCGTAGGATTATCCGTGGTGCCTCCGTGATGCTCTGTGAGTGTGAGAGGTGGCAAGAATCTTGGTATGTGATCAACTGGTTCAATTTACCAGTTGGTGGTATGAACGGTAACTCCACCAAGAACTCGTGTATATCTTTGACCTTCAGACTAAATTGCTTGGCTTTTTTTGAATAACCCGGATCGTTTTTGAGCAGGTGTGGATATTCCTTCATCCTAGTTCCACACCCCGCTGATGCGTTGACTACAGCGTCCACATCATCAGCATTGAAAACATCGATGTTACGTCGAGCCATTTTTCGGGCCGTTTCTAGGTCGCCGGCGTGAGTATTAATTGCCCCGCAGCAGGTCTGCCCTGAGCTGACTACGATTTCGCATCCGTTGCGTGTTAACACCCGCACCACCGATTCCATCTGTGGACCGTGAACTAACGGCATAACGCAGCCAGATAATAGTGCAACACGGGCTCGCTTTTCTCCCGTAGCTGGAATCACCTGCCCCCGTGCTTTAAAGTAGCTTCCCGTTAGCCTCGGCATGGATTGTTCTAGTTCTACGATCGTTTTTGAAAAGATACGTAATATCTTTGTTTTTCTAACCAGATTTTCAACACCGAATCGCTGGTAGAGTCTGAGAAGGGAGATTAGAACACCAAGCCTGTTTTGATGGGGTAGAAGCCATTTCAAAAGCAGGTTTGAAATTATCCTCTTTACCAGTCTCTGGGTCTTTTTATGTCTTACTTGGGCCATCGTTCCTTCGATTAATTTTCCGTAAGGTACTCCTGAGGGGCATGCGGTCTCACACGCACGACATTGAATACAAAGATCCCAGTGATTTACAACGGTTTCGGTTAACTGAAGTCTCCCCTCGTTCGTTGCTTTCATCAGGGCGATACGACCACGGGGGGATTCTGTTTCCAAACCAGTTTGGATATATGTTGGACAGGCTTGCAGGCAGAACCCGCAATGGACACACTTGTAAAGGTCGTCCTCACTAGGCGCGTCGGGACCCTTGAATGGAGAAGATTGTGTTCCGGGTGCAGCATAGATCATCAGATACCCCCGACA
>JASMAO010000223.1 GCA_030754315.1 SAR202 cluster bacterium | reverse complement strand
CAGCGCTCAAATCTTCACAAACACGGAATCGGTACACACCAGAACTCTCTGGCTCCTTCCGGCTGATAATCAAGCTGTCTGATTTTAGTGCACCTGTGCCCGCACGACCTTCACCGAAAAGCTTAGAGCCTGCCATTACTGGCTCGAACAGATAGTGTCGTCGGCCCTGCAAGACTCTCTGTGGATCTCTTAACTCGTCCATTTCAAAGAGCATCATGGGGTAAAACGGAGCCCATTGCGTATTGACCATGTGGTTATAAAAAGAGAGACCGTCCGCACCGGCACTGTAACAATTCTGAGCGGCAGCACGATACTGGTCCATCGTTAAAGGTTCGTCGGCAAGCCTGCGCCGTCGCCTGATACTAGTCCACGGCAACAGGCCCGGGTACATCATACAATCAGACAAACGCACCATATCCCCGAAATGATCAAGTAAAGCATTCGGTACCGTGTACATCACTTGCGAAGGTGAGATGTAGGTGACCAACCCATCTGATACCCATGTCTGAATGTCCAATCCAGCATCTGTGCACTCTTCGATTGTTTCATGGATCCTTACACCTAGCTCAAGTTTCTTACCGCGATCGCGCCCCTTCTCCTTTAGCATCTTGCTAACGCGTTCCACTAGTTCTGTCATCAGCGGTTGGCGATCCTGCCCCGTGCCCTTTGGAAAGTAAGCATGATCACGAAAACACAGTTCTAGCCCATCTACATCAAACTGGCCAACGATTTCCAGCGCTACGTCGAAAAGATAGTCTCGGACTTCAGAAAACGTAAAATCCAAATGAGTACTTAGCCTTCGAGTAGAACTGCCGTACTCTTCTTTTAGATGCCACTGGGTATTACCTACAAGGAAGCTGGAACCAGAACCAACTCCCTGTTCAACGGAGACAGCACCATGGTTGTCATTAACCCGCAAACCCGCCATAAATTCCATGCCTCTCTTGTGACTCTGGTCCAGCAACACTTCCAACGGCTGGATCCCAGCGTCAATCATCTGTCTGAAACGTGAGTGCTGAGGCCTTGCGTCATATTCAAATCGGTCGCCGCTCCAGTACGTAGTCCAGCCCTGTGTATAGGCCTCCTGAATGAATGTATCAGTGCCGGCATCGGCGAGATCGTTCACCCAGGCCCGGAGATCATCTTCCGAGGTGGGGTCGGGCAAATGACGCATAGCCACACTCGATGGATCACTGACGTAAATGATTCTCCGATCACCGCGTGGGGAATATGTACCTAGTTTGGTTCCAGTAGGCATAAACTCGTGCCTCCTTATGCATGAATGAATCAATCAGGGTATCTTCGCACAACCAGTTTTGGTGTCAACATAATTCGGTTGCTTCAGAATGTCTCTTCCACGTATCATTCAAACCACAATCCATATCATAGGAGATCTGAAATGCCCAAGTATCTGTATCAAGGTTCTTACACTGCTGAAGGAGTCAAAGGCCTACTTAAAGAAGGCGGCACTTCAAGAAAAGACACCATCTCAAAGTTGCTAAAAACGATGGGCATGGAGCTGGAGACAATGTACTTTGGCTTCGGAACTCACGATATCTACGCAATCGTAGATGCTCCAGATCATGCCACAGCAATAGCCGCTTCACTAGTAGTTAACGCAGCGGGAGCAGTTGCCATTAACACAACCGTACTTATAGAGCCAAGCGAGATCGACGCCGCAACCAAAATCACCGTTCCGTACAGACCACCCGGGCAGTAAATAATTCCACACATCCCAAAAAGCGGCAGTCGAACCAACACCACGACTGCCGCTTAAACAATTCGTATGAAAACCAATTCCGTTTGACAGAAGCTAGCGAGTGGCAACCCGGTCATAGGATCGTTTCTCGGTTTAGTTAGTCCTAACTTAGCTGAACTCATGGCCCACGCCGACTACGACTGGTTGGCCATAGAAACAGAATACAACGGTCTCGATCCAGCATATCCATAGGAGTCGGAGTTGATGGACCGGAAACAGTCACAGAATTACTAGCAAAAGGCGTGACATTCCTCTCAAACGGGACAGACTACAACCTACTCGTCAATGCTTTACTGGCCGGAATTGACGCCTTCAAACGCGTAATACCCAATAGTTAGTGACCCACCAGGTATATTAATTACCCTGGCCTCTTACGGACGGGTTTCTAAGCAAAAAGCCTCCGCTATCAACTGATATGAGCGCAGTCGATTCTCATATGAAAAACAGGTTGTAACCACGCTCACATCTTGCGCACCATAGCTTTTAGCCGTATCAAGTATCTTCCTCTTTACCTGTACCGGATCGCCGTCTATATAGCCGTCCCTCAAACTCTCAATGTATTCTTTTGCTCTATCGGGAAGAGGAAATTTCACCGCTTCCTCCGGCGGAAGTAAGCCCTTTGGTGGCAACGGGTATTCTGCCTTTTCACTTTCAGACATTTTGGCACGATGCTCCTCGAGAATTGACCCTGCTTTCCCTAAATTGCGACTGGTGGCCATAAACAACGCATCCTTTTCTGTGGGCGCGCACATCGCCTGTACCGTAACATTAACCCTCGGTTCCTTAAGATACTCAGAAGGCTGAAACTCGTTACGATAAATCTCTGCAACGCGGGGACCATGCCGTCCGGTGCTTCCAAAAAAATCAGCGAAGGCGAAAGGCAATCCTATAAGAGCCGCTAGCCGCGCACTAAAATCACTGGAGCCTAGCAGCCAAACCATTGGTATGGTCTCCGGATCCGGTCCTGCCTGGACACGTATGCTGGAGAAAACGTGTTCCTTATCAATTTTACCTGAAAGAAAAGAAAGCAAGTCTAACACTTGCTGAGGAAATCGACCGATGTCCATCTGAGGTCGTGGATACGAAAGAGCCGCAGCGGTAATTTGGTCACTCCCGGGGGCTCTTCCAACGCCAAGCTCTAGACGGCCGGGGTAGAAGGACTCGAGCACGCGAAATTGCTCTGCGACTTTCAACGCTGAGTAGTGAGGCAACATTACTCCGCCGCTACCAACCGTGATGGCACTCGTCCTTGCCGCTATCTGTCCAATCAGAACCTCAGGGCTGGTTCCAGCAAAAGAATGGGTATTATGGTGCTCAGCAACCCAGTAACGTGCATATCCTAACTTCTCGGTAGCTTGAGCAAGCTTCACAGTATCTTTAAGACCGTCAGCCCCCGTCTCGCCTCGACGAATCGGGGACTGATCTAGGACGCCAAGTGTTAAATCTTCTTCTGATTTCATTTGATAGAGAGAATGTTCCAAATAGTCAACGACCGGTGACCGTCGACGGTAATTCACCAGCCGCAGTCAAACGGCGCTTAGTTTCACTATACACTTCGTTAGAAAGCGGGCCTTTGAGCACGGCCTGGATGTTTTCAGCTAGGTGGTCGGGATTGGTCGTGCCGACGATCACAGTATGCGCAAATGGATGTGCCAGCGTGAATCGAAGCATAAATGAAGACCGACTGTCGCCCTCATCTCTTAATTCATCCAAGCCAGCTTTTTCAAACGTATCCCAACGATCTGCCTTGCCGAGGCCAACTCCTGGTTCACCCAATGCAACACCGCCCCGGACAAGAATCCCTATGTGAGCCTCCGCCGCTTTAGTAATCCACTCTTCATGTTCACGTTCCAATGCCGAGTACGGTATTTGAAACACATCAAATACGCCCCAATCTAGGAATTTTGGTAAGTGCGGCAGTGTCGTCGAAACGCCTATCCACTTCACCATCCCCTGCTCCTGCATTTCCTGTAGCACTTCAACAAGGCCTCCCTGCTCACAATCCTCCACGCTAGGATTGTGCATCTGCATAATCTCGATCTGGTCGAGCTTCATTCTTTCGAGACTCTCTTCAAGCGCTCTGTAAAGATTATCTCTAGTCCAAATGTGTCCGGTTGGAGAGCAACCGCATTTGGTTGAGATGTGGAATTTAGGGTAACGCCCATATAGATATCTACCTATGAGTTCTTCACTATTACCGTAATCATTCGCAGTGTCGATCAAATTGATGCCGGCATCCACAACGGCGTTCAATATAGCCTTACGTTGATTCTCTGACATGGAACGGCGGTGCCCTGCACCGTAACCCAAACGTGTCACCTCTATGCCGGTCCGTCCCAATATGGTTGTGGGAAGTTGGTGGACCATCTATACCTCCACTAATTCGATAGGGTAAAGTTGTTTCCCTTTACTATTCTCCGACACTCTGACACAACCATCATAACCACAAGTCCGTCTCAAATGAAGAGCCCTCCAGGACACAAAATAACCGCCACTAGGCCATCCAACGGCCCACACCACCGATCCCTACCAAGTTACCGCGGTAGGAAAGTCTACAAGAGCGCGCATCACCAAAGATTTGACAAGATTGGAATGTCCAATTTCTTAGACACTGGTCATCCTACAAATTGATCTGAGCATCTACATAGTCGCGGAGTTTGTCATAAACCTGTATCCGGAAACGATTGGTTTCCGTCACCATTAACCGTAAGCCGTCAACTACCAGGACATCAATGGGGCGGTTGAATCTACTCTGGGACGCGAGTTGACCAGGGTCTGCACGGCGCCACGCCTTTTGAACATCAGGATTGGCCTCTATGACTGCTTGCGCCCATGGAGAAAAATCAGTTGCGTCGCCCCAAAGTGTTGCAATGAATTCACCATCAGGCGCGTATATCTGTACACGCCCGTTACCCCAATCAGCGACATACACATCGCCATCGGCGTCTACAGCCACATCAGTTGGATGATTCAAACTCCCTGGGAACTCGTCCGTAAGATTCACTTCGGCAAATGTTGGAGCTCTGTATTGATAAGTCTTAGCCCCTCCGAAGGACAGCAAGTAATTACCGTCAGAAGTAAATTTCTGGACACGATTATTACCCCAATCAGCAACGTATACATCACCGACATTGTCAACCGTAATCCCCCACGCACGTTGGAATTGGCCTTGGTCAGTCCCCGTTTCTCCCCAACCCAGCAGGAAATGACCATCGGCTGTGAACTTCTGTACGGTATCAGAGAGGCTGTTGACAACGTACAGGTTGTCTTCATCATCAAACGATATACCAGCTGGGCCGTTCAGTCCGCCGGGGGCATCCCCTGCTTCGCCCCACTCTGAGACCCGCTGGTGGCCAGTGTAAATAGCGATCTTGTTTTGATATTCGTCCGATACATAGACATTATCGTGGGAATCCAAAACCAGGTCCACCGGCCAGGTAAAATCAAAGGCACCAAAGTCACCGACGTGTTCATGGTCCTCCACCCTAACCACGCTAACAACCTGACTTTTTGTAAAGCGGTTGATATTTGGGGGTACACTCTCAATCGCTCTGGATAGCACAAACAACATCCCATTACTATATCCCGCTGCAGCGGGATATACGAAGTGCTGGCCACCTATGTTGTGGCTATAGTCCCAAGTTCGACCCGCCTCAGTAGTCGTGAGCATTACAACCGCTCGCCTAATTCTTTGAAATAAATCCTGGCTTCTCAAAGATACCGTTAACAATGGGTACGGCATCTAATCCCAACCAGTCATCCAGAATGGTGGAATAGGCTCCCCGGAAATCAAGATTTGGTACTAGGTCACCTTGCTCTAGAGCATTGGAGTTCGTATCTGGGTATTCACTATACATGCCTCCGGCAACTCCCGGGCCGATGACCAGAGCCACCCCGGCCGAACCGTGATCCGTGCCTGAGCCATTGTCCTTGACACGTCTCCCAAACTCAGAGAACACGAACATAATCACGTTATCTTCAGACTGGTGGTCCCGCAAGTCATCGAAAAAATCAGTGATCCCAGTAGCCATTGCCTCTAACAGATGATCGTGCTGTCCGAGTTGGTTAGCGTGGGTATCAAAACTTCCGTATTCCGTATAAAAAATCCGGGTGCCTAAATCCGCGGTGTGAATCATCGCAATATCACGTAAGCGTCCGGCAAGAGTACTTGTACCATACTCGATTTTAGAAACATACTTAGGTAAAGCACTTTTTAAAATGTCACCTCCCTTTAGAGCGTCTATGCCTGTCTGCGCTAGATATTCCATGACAGGAGCCCGCCCGACACCGGGAGCATACATCGCAGCGAATCGTTCTAACACTTGATTCCTAAGTATTTCCTGCTCGATACCTGACAGCAGACCGTAAGTGGAAAGATCAGCAACCGAAGCGCTTGAGACTCCAGGCGCAGCCAGCGCTCTCGGAAGACCGTGCCCTACGTTAACGGCGGTAATCGGATTCTCTTTGTACGGATCGAGATCTTTCACTGCACGCCCTACCCAACCCTCCGTCCCAATCTTTTCAGGTTCGCAAGTGTGCCAAATATCCATGGATCGAAAATGAGACCTCGGGGAATTCGCATACCCTATACCATGGACAATCGCCAAATCCCCGCGATCGTACACATCTTTCAGGGGAGCTAGGGAAGGGTGTAGGCCAATCTTATCATCGAGTTTGACAACCTCGTCCGCCGTGACATGAAGTTTGGGGCGACTGTCATAGTAGTTAGAGTCGGTGTAAGAGATTACACTGTTGAAGTAATCATTACCTCCGGTTAGTTGCAGTACAACCAACACTGGGTCTTTTTTCTTAGATATTCCCATAACGTTCTTCCATTTTATGTAATGCTACGCCGCTTTAAACCAGTGTCAACAATAAGAGAACTCGTAATGGGTCTAACCAAACTGATATTCCTTGGTTGCGGCGATTAGCGCCAACGTGTTCCCCACCCGGCTGGCGGACTTAGAAAAATCTCCAGCAGTGTCCCAGGAGACTAGTCCTTCTTTCTCAACCTGCTTGATAATTTGATCGCGGGTGATATCTTCAACCTCCATCGGCCCCATCAAATCAAGGCACTTATCGACCATCTCAGATGCACTCATAGTAACGCCGTTAGATTGTGCTACGCGCCGAACCATGTCGATCACTCCAGGTAATTTGACATCACGGACTCGGTCCGCAACAAAATTGATGCGCTGTACAAGTGCCCCGCTATTTATCCATTCCTGGCCAGTATGCCACCCTTCAACGCTAGGAGGGTCAAGAAGTTCTTGCCCCGCATAACCGGGACTGTGCACTATCTCGAACAATCCAGGCGTCGGACCCTGGAACTCACCAACGAGATTCAATGTGCTTATGACAACTTCCACAGGGCTCTTAACTTTCTGAAACATAACTGAATCTGATTTGAAGAAATCGGAGTTGAAAAGAATTCGCAATACAGGTTTAATTTCAAAATCGAACTCTATCAACGACTGGGCTAAGATATCAATTGCCGCAGGATCCCGAACCGGTTCCACAATCCACGACGGCACTTGAGCCTCATCCGCAACAAAAAAATTATAAAGGTGCCTTGCGATGAACCGGGCACATGCAGGCTGGCTTATTATAATATCGAGGCAGTCTTCTCCATTGAGATCGTCCCTGTGGCCAAGAAAGTTTTTCTGACCAGAATCGTGATCCTCCGGCTTGTACCTGAAGGTGAATTTGAACCTGTTGTACGGGAATCGTGGAGGACCAGGTCGAAAAGTCCAGCCCGTGAAGGCTCGTGAGCATTCGTAAACATCCTCCTCAGTATAGTTGCCTACTCCCACAGAAAAAAGTTCGAGCAGTTCACGTCCCCAATTTTCGTTGACAGATGTCTTGTGATTTTCGTTATTGTCGAGCCAGAAGATCATGGCCGGGTTTTTAGCTACACGAGACAACAGATCTCTGAAATTACCCATTCCATTAATCCGAAACAGATCGATTTGATTCAACAATTCAGTACAATTATCGACCTTGTTATTGGCCGTTGCGAACAGATGGTGCCAAAACAATGCCATCTTCTCCTCAAGCGGTCGCTGCGTGTTAAGCATGTGGTAAAACCAATTCGCCTGACCCAAGTCTGCAATGCCGCCTGGCATTTCAGAAATGGGATGATATCGATAAAGCAAATATTCATCGACCGGTGGGAACCGATCGACATTAATCAAGTCCTCCACCGTTTCTTCGTAGCCAATTTTTACCCGCTGCTCAAGTTCATCGCGGTTCGCCCCAAATCCAGCCCGTCTCATAAGATGAGACATGAGTGCGAGTTCCCTTTTACATACCACCAGCATACCCTCAGAGTGCCCTGGAACGGATGCAACTATTCCACCAGCATTATACCCAAGCCAGCGATCTTCGTGGCTAGGAAAATTCTCTTGTTTTGTCTAGTCTCATCAGTCACTGTAAAATGAAGTATCTTATCAAGGCCAGAGTAATGACAGACACCGGAATAGATTTCCGCGATCAAAGCTACAAAACGCCCTCCGAACTGAGTGAAACCGAATCAGCGCGCAGGGTCGAGCCGGGTTCGATACCAGATTTCACTGGCAATGTACTCACGGTTTTAGGACCAATACCCCCAAACCAGCTTGGGGCAACCTTGATGCACGAACACTTATTCATAGATCTTAGGAGGACTCATTTACCTTACCCAATTCAAGTTCAAATGGATGGCCATTCGGAACCAGTATTAACATCAGAAGACTTCCCAGCTACAGAATTAATGTTATACGAATCGAAGGTGAATCTTGGCAATTTACATACCGCGCGTGACGGAGGCTTGATTGCGGATAACTATATCCTCGCCGACGAGGCACTTGCGGCGAAGGAAATACTAGAATTCAAAAAGAGAGGCGGCAACACCGTCGTTGATGTAACTAGTATAGGTATTAAGCGCGACCCAGAGGCATTGCGCCGCGTTTCGAAGGCAACCGGCTTAAACATCATAATGGGCACTGGGTACTACCAAAGAGTTTACCACCCCGAATATATGGACGACCTCAGCATTGAGAATCTTACGGACACGATTGTTGCGGACGTAGTATTGGGGGTTGGCAACACTGGCATTCGCTCGGGCCTCATCGGTGAGGTTGGGGTAAACGGGGACCCGTTGAGACCGAACGAGATCAAAAGTATCCTAGCATCCGCAAGAGCAAGCAGATTGACTGGTGCGGCTATCTCATTCCACAGGGGTGGTGCCGGATCCGAGCGTCACAAAACCTTGAACCTAGTGGGCGAAGAGGGTGTTAACTCGAATCGGGTAATACTTGGCCACTCGGAGGAGATCGTAACTGATCTTGATTTAATGTTGGAGTTGCTCGAGCGCGGAGTATACATTCAGTTCGACCTGCTGGGACGAGAGACATCGCTCACCGCGAGCCCGACATCCCAAGTCGCAAAGGCTATCCCACATCTGATAGAAGCAGGATTTGAGGACCGTATACTACTCTCACACGATGTGTGCTGGAAAGTACATCTACAACACTACGGTGGATTCGGATATTCTTTCCTCCTTGAGAAATTCTTGCCCTATCTCCACGAGAACGGTGTCACGAAAAGTCAAACCGAAAAATTTATGGTTGAAAACCCCGCACGAATACTGCCATTCCAGTCTCCTCAGCATTCGTGACACACAATCAGGCAGGGAAAGCGGTTTCGGTACGCGGATCAATCGACGCGGATGATCTGGGCTTTACATTAATGCACGAGCATCTGTTCATCGACCTGCGACAATACCATCAACCGCATTCATCCGACGTCACTACTCAATCCAACTCCCCACCAATCTTTGACAGTGCAGATTTTCCCTCCACAGAGCTTGAAATCTGGGAATCCCCGGTTGATCTGGGCAATCTCCACTTGCCTCAACGACTCGGTCCGGTGTCTGATCAATGGGTATTGGCAGACGAATCAGCCGCTGTTAAGGAAACGGTGGAGTTCAAAAATTTGGGTGGCACCACAATAGTGGATGTGACCAACATAGGCCTGAAACGAGACCCAGAAGGACTCAAGCGCGTCTCCGAAGCAACAGATGTCAATATCATCATGGGGACGAGTTGGTATCAGAAGGTTTTCCACCCAATTGACATGGACAAACGAACCGTAGAGGGCATGACTCAAGAACTTGTCAGAGACGTAACAATTGGTGTCGGAGAGACTGGAATTAGATCTGGGATTATTGGAGAGGTAGGAGTGAACGGTGATCCCATCACCCCTAACGAAGAAAAGAGTATCCGTGCGTCAGCACGTGCAAGCGTGATCACAGGCAGTTCCATAACTTTTCATCTAAATCCACGTGGTGGGCTTGGTGTAGAGAAACACGACATCTTGAACATGGTTGAGGAAGAAGGGGCCGACCTGACACGCGTTGCACTTGGACACTGCAACAGCATCGCGAACGATTTCCCTTTCATGCAGGAGTTACTTGACAGGGGCGTCTACGTTGAATTCGAACTCGTTGGGCAGAGCGAATCACTCAACTCTAGCGTGGTTAAAGTATGCGCCGAGGCTGTCCCAACCCTGATCGAGGCTGGTTACGGCAGCAAGATTTTGCTGTCCCAGGACGTATGTGCCAAAACACACCTTAAGCGGTACGGTGGCCCTGGTTACACCTACATGCAAGCGTCTTTCATTCCTCATCTGAAAACCCTAGGTGTCACAAATCTTGATATCGAACATATCTTCATCGAGAACCCCAGTCAATTGTTGGCTTTCGCAGCCAGTGGGTAGCCCTATTGGAATGAATCACCTTATCCTGAAAGAGACTATTGTTTCGTCACCACCACAGTGGCAATGTAGTCTTGAAGTCTAGTCTCCTGCGTACTGATAGGATATGGATTTAGATCAACTAGAGTAACAGTATAACCCTGAAACTCCTCCGAAGCGGCTTCTAAGTCAATGCCCAGCGTCAGCGTGAATCCACCTAATAGACGACTCGCATCGTGTGCTGTATCCATGAGTATCTTCACCCGCCCGGCTTGTGTACAGGTCACGTCTGAAGGGCATCTGGAGTCTTCCTGCAGATCCATGAAACCTACTCTCAATCCCTCGCTTTCGAATCTTACAGTCCCCCCAAAAGCCAGCGAGTACTCCTGACCCAGTTGTGGAGTTATCGCTTCACAGCCAACGTTCGTATCTGTAGCCTGAACTGCATATGCGACATCGTTCACGTTTGCCGTATAAATCTTGCAAGCTTCGATTCCAGTTATAGGTATGTTCGTGGTGACTTTTCTATACGCCTGATCACAACCCATTTCCGGGTTTGTGTTCAGAACGTTTTTAATTTCTATCTGAATGGTATCGCTGCTTATAGCTTCCAAATTATCAACCAGAGACCAACATGAGTCTGGGAGACCTGATACGATGCTCAGACTCCAACCACCTAAAGCATCAGTCCAGTATTCGTCGATCGAGACCCTTTCAATTGGAGCTCGACTGGTCATCACCGCACGTGGGCTATCAG
>JASMAO010000222.1 GCA_030754315.1 SAR202 cluster bacterium | reverse complement strand
CATCAAACTCTGATGTGGTCTACGTCGCTGGTCTCGGCCACGCATTTGGGAGCAATACTGACCGTGGTGTCTTCCGATCCAAGGATGGTGGTGAAACTTGGGAAAAGATACTTTTCCGCAGCGATAAGGCTGGCGCTATAGACTTATCAATGGATCCCAACAATCCTAGGATACTCTACGCAACCTTATGGGAAACCCTTAGACAACCTTGGACAATGACAAGTGGCGGACCTGATAGCGGTATTTTCAAATCCACAGACGGCGGGGACAACTGGATAGAGATTACGAGAAACCCGGGACTACCAAAAGGCACTATTGGCCGAGTTGGTATTGCTGTTTCCCCAGCTAAGCGAGAGCGGGTCTGGGCACTAATAGAAGCTGTTTATGAAGACGCAGGACTCTACCGATCGGATGACGATGGCGCTTCATGGGAGAAAATAAATCCGAGCCGGGAGTTGGTACAGAGGCCATGGTATTA
Source organism: SAR202 cluster bacterium (assembly GCA_030754315.1). GTDB lineage: Bacteria > Chloroflexota > Dehalococcoidia > Lucifugimonadales > JASMAO01 > JASMAO01. The sequence continues at coordinate 5,294 of JASMAO010000222.1, read as the reverse complement.
CAGCCATGTGTTCGCAGATCCAAAGGACCCAGAGACGGTCTTCATCATGAACCTCAAGGCTTGGAGATCAACCGACGGCGGGAGAAACTTCGACGAGATAACTATGCCGCACGGTGACAATCACGACCTTTGGATTGACTCGAATGATACACGTCGCATGATTCAGGGTAACGACGGAGGAGCTTGCGTCACCTTTAACGCAGGTGAAACATGGAGTTCGATCTACAACCAGCCAACCTCACAGTTTTATCACATAGACGTCGACAACCAGTTCCCATACCGCATCTACGCTACCCAGCAGGACAACTCTGCAATCAGTTCACCAAGCCAGTCGTTGAACGGTCCAATCAGATGGAGCGACTGTTACCCATGCGGCAACGCTGAGAGTGGCTACGTGGCCGTCCGTCCAGACAACCCAAACATAGTCTACACAGGAGCAATAGGGAGTTCTCCCGGGGGCGGCGACTCTTTACTAAGGTACGATCACGAAACTGGTCAAGTCCGTATCGTATCGATTTGGCCGGAAGCCTCATACGGCCTCGGCGTCGACGAGTTAAAGTACCGGTTCCAATGGACCTACCCTATCGTAATTTCGCCGCACGATCCAAGAATTATTTACGCCTGCGCCAACGTAGTATTCCGTTCCTATGACGACGGCTCGAGCTGGGATACAATCAGCCCCGACCTGACTCGCAACGACCGAAACAAAATGGGGCAGTCAGGGGGGCCTTTAACCGGTGATATGACAGGTGTAGAGCACTATGGCACAATCTTTGCATTCGCAGAATCTCCGCATCATCCAGGGGTGTTCTGGGCAGCCTCCGACGACGGGCTCGTACATCTCTCTCCGGACCACGGGAAGACCTGGAATGACGTAACTCCTCAAGCCCTCCCAAATGACGCTCTTATTGGGACACTGGAATGCTCCCCACACGATCCCGAGACGGTCTATTTATCTGCAACACGGTACAAGTTTGACGACACCAAACCGTACCTCCTGAAAACAAATGATTCAGGCAAGAGCTGGACAAAGATCACCGATGGAATTCCTAACGACGACTTCACACGGGTAATTCGTGAAGACACGGTACGGCGTGGACTACTGTATGTAGGCACAGAGACAGGAGTATATGTTTCCTACGACGACGGTGCGTTCTGGCAGTCGATGCGTGGGAACATCGAATCAGGACAAGGACAACCCTTGCCCATCGTCCCGGTCCACGATCTAAAGATTAAAGGAAACGATCTTGTAGCCGGCACACACGGCAGATCTTTCTGGATCCTCGACGATCTCGCGCTTGTGCGGCAGCTTGACAGGCCGGGAGCAGATGGAGTCATTCTGTTTGAACCAGCACCCACGTACCGGACCGCCCCGCCTATGGACATCGCTCGACCCACAGCGAAAGGGAAAAATTACCACGTTTCCCTGGGAATTAGGGGTGTCTTTTATGACAAGACACTGACGGACGGCACGAGCAGAAGAATATTCCTAGATTCAGGCACTAATCCACCGGCTGGAGTGGTAATTGACTACTGGCTAAAAGAAGAGCACTCCGATCACTCAATTGAGTTGAGTTTAACCGATACCAACGGGGCCATAATAAACAGCTACACTACTGAGACTGAGGGCAAGTCCGAAAATGCGAAATCAGATGATACATGCCTTCAAACACCAACAATAACAGCCATATCCGGTATGAATCGATTCGTCTGGGACATGCATTACCCTGACGGGGCACAAGTACCTGGTGACAACCTAGCTGAGAAAGGAGTCAAAGGTCCCTTAGCTGCACCCGGCAATTACAAAGTCCACCTGAGCATCGGGGGGAATACGTACTCGAAAGACGTTGAGTTACTAACAGACCCTCGCATACCTACCAGCCAGGAGGATTACGACAAGCAGCTTGCGTTTTTACTTAAAATCCAGGAGAAGATGGCCGAAACGAACAGAGGAATCAACCGCCTGCGAAACATACGTGCACAAATGGATGAATTGACAAAACGAGCCAGCGGCAATGATTCCTGGAAAGCCATATCCGAAAAAACAAAGCATGTCAAAGATATGTTGCCCGACATCGAAGAGGCTTTGATAAACACCAAATCGATCAAGGGCTCCGACCAAATCAATGCCGGAACACGGCTGAACGTCAAACTAGCGGAGTTGACGAGCGTAGTTTCGAGTGCAGATTCAGCACCTACCGAGCAATCTTACGAGGTATTTGAAGATCTGTCGGGCCGAATAAATCTTCAGCTCGGTCGCCTACAAAAGGTGATTGATACCGACGTTAATGAATTGATAGACCTAGCCCACGAACTCGAGATCCCTCCTATCGTACCGTCACAGGCATGATCCAATCGAAAGGATTCCTATATCTGACTTCAGCGGACTTCATCGTGCGGTCAGCATATCAGATGGGCAAAACCCCACTACTGCCTCTATACGCCGCCTCGCTCGGTGCGGGAGACGTGCTCCTTGGGTTTATAGTGTCAGTCTCAACTCTTACTGGAATGATCCTCAAACCATTCATCGGCATCTTGTCCGATAGATGGGGCAAGCATGCTTGGTTGATCTTAGGAACAGCTCTGTTCACAGGTATGCCTTTCCTATACAAGTTTGTTAACACCCCAGATCAACTCTTCGCTTTGAGGATGGCTCACGGACTGGCTACTGCAATATACGGTCCTGTCACTTTAGCATACATCGCAACGCTGTCAGAAAATCGTCGTGCGGAGAGACTAGCCTGGTTCAACATCGCACGCAATTTAGGGTACGTAGTTGGACCAATCGCAGCCGGGTGGATGCTACTTACAATGGACCACGTGGCCGTCTTCACATCAATCGGCATTATCAGCAGCGTGGCATTCGTGCCAGTGCTTATGTTGCCACACACTGCAACAACGCCTCATCGACAACAAAAGAGCCTTTTTAGGCAGGCCTCTGAAGCGCTACGAGCCGGCGCACGTACACCGGCCATATGGTTGGCGGGAGGACTAGACGCCAACATAAACATCGCGTTATATGCTACAAAGGCCTTCTTGCCCCTATATGCTTTGTCCAACGGGACCAGTGTTGCACTTGCAGGGGCATTCTTCGCAGTCCAGGAAATGGTTCATATCTGCACCAACCCACTAGCTGGCAGAATTACTGATCGGGCAAACCACAAACTCACTATCACGGTCGGTATGGGATTGCTAGGAACAGCCATGATCACCCTAACGTCGTGGGGTTCAGGCCTGACGGTAATGATCTCGGCAATACTAATGGGAACGGCTCAGGGATTGGTATTTCCCTCCACCTTAGCACTCGTGGCTAACACGGTAAGCGAACGTCAGTTGGGCGCAGGCATGGGATTAGTCGGTGCTCTAAAAAACGCGGGTAAGGTTGGTGGCCCTGTTATGACGGGAATATTGATCACTTGGTTAGACTTCACCTACACATTTCGGTCGATAGGGACAATCCTGTTGGTTATCTCTGGGGCATTTTGGATTTTGCCTCATTTAATTGGCAAACGAAATAGTGCCGCAAATCATTTAGAAGATTCACATCGGTTGGATAAGAGTCGATAATCCACGAAGAAGAGGTTGGTGGTGCAATTGATACTTCTCATAGGGATTGGTGGCGCGATTGGCGCGATAATGCGCCACTTCATGGGCAACTGGATGCACAGTTTGCTCGGAAACTCTTCGTTTCCATACGGCACCTTAGCAATTAACGTACTCGGATGTTTGCTTATCGGAGCACTCATCGGTATATCAGAAACGCGCCATGAACTGAGCTCTGAGTCGCGGGCATTCCTGGTGGTCGGTCTCCTGGGAGGATTCACAACTTTCTCCACATTCGGCTATGAAACTATGTCTCTTATACGGGATGGAAGTTTAATTGCTGCAGCGTCCAACGCAACAGTCCACATAGTGTTTGGATTAGCCGCGGTTTGGATCGGGTACGCAGCATCACAGCACACCTGACTAGGAACCCAAATCAAATAGATAGTCCCTCTATGATACGGGCATTGGGCATTCCCTTAAAAACTGATGGACTAATGTTGACTTTAGATGACCGACTACCAGAACCAAGTATGACAGTTCTGAGTTCCATCAGCCTGCTGTCAACATACAACGAGATGTCTGATGGTAACGCGAATACTGTCACGCCGCCGATCAACATACCCGTCCGCTTCATAGTCTCATCGGCAGAGGCAAAAGACAATCGACGTATCCCCATTAACTTCCGAACCGTCTTGTTCACGTCTAGCTTCATAGACGCCCTGACAACACAGGCGGCATATTGCCTAGGCTCTTTTTTAGATGCGACCAGGATAGTGTTCCCACATTCATCCAACGAATACCCATATTTTTCGCAAAAAATCGCCGTATCGGCAAACTGAGGATCGCACTGGATAAGTTCGTACGATATCCCAAGGATGCCTAGCTCACGGATCACCTTTGTTTCGATATCAGGATTAGTATTATTCACGCGGTATCTCCAACCGCTATTATCACGAGATTACAATGTGAAAACCAACTCACACTCGGCCCAATTCGCCGTAGCCATTGAGGCCACAGACTACCAATTTTCTCCCAACTCCCCAAAATGCTCTTATCAGGTGAACAACAGTCGCTCTAGTTAATTACAGCGTTTCAGTTTGGAATCCCATCCAAAGAAGTGTATTGTAGCAGCGTCAAAGCGAAATATTGTTCAGTGGTGAAAAATATAGTGCTGGATCTGCAGCACCTCAAGTAAGAAAGGGGAGCGTAGTGACTTGGCTGTGGAAGATATCGGACATGGACCAGAGAGTTGAATGGGCTCAACAACACAGCCCAACCGACGTCTCCACATGGATAGCTCGCCAAGTAATCAATTATGTGACTTTGATCATATCGTACATACTATGGCCGCTGGATTATGTACTACGACTCATTGGCCATGGACTAGGCCGCTTGGCCCTAGGCTTGCTATTCCTTCTGATCCTCACTGCCATTTGGTTCCCTATTTGGCTGACTCTGGTAATGACGAGTCGTCTGTGGCTACGCGCGGCATGGACTCGGCCCATCCTGTTAATCCCAGGAATCGTTGTAACCATATTCGCACATATTTACATAATGCTTGTACCAGACCCACAGAAAGGTACTCAATATGTGAACCTCGTTAGAATGTGGCCACTTAGTTACCAAATATGGCAGCCACCAGACTCTTACTTTGAAGACACCGGACTGATTACTCGCTAGCGCGTTGCTTATTCCTTTTCACCTTCACAACTATGCATTATTTCCGTGACCTGCCCAGGTGTTGTGTT
>JASMAO010000221.1 GCA_030754315.1 SAR202 cluster bacterium | reverse complement strand
CATATTTGGTGGGAATATACCGCTGGACGGCCCGCCTATTGAAATAGCAGTCAACTCGTGGCCTTCTAATATCCCATTCCCAATTCCCATGATTATTTCACGTATCGTAGTACCCATCGCAACCTCCGCCACGCCTGGTCTACACACTGATCCACTCAGGCTAATAATCTTTGTCCCGGTAGCGTTATCTTGACCGATACTTGAGAAGGCGTCTGAGCCTTGGGTCATAATAAAGTACAAGCTTGAGAGGGTCTCTGGGTTGTTTATTACAGTGGGCCGCCCATAAAGGCCAGCCTGTGTAGGAAAAGGTGGCTTCAGCCTTGGTTCACGACGAGTGCCCTCCATAGTATTTAATAATGTGGTCTCTTCTCCGCAAACGTATCCCCCTGCTCCCCGGAGGATTTCCAGATCGAGATCGAATCCCGATCCCATGATGTTTTTTCCGAGCATCCCAAATTTTGTTGCATCCTTGATAGCTTTTGCAATCCGTTCAGTAGAAAGATTCGCTTCGGCATTAATGTAGATGTGTGCCGTGTTGGCGCAGGATGCGTAAGCAGCAATTATCGCCCCTTCGATGATGCGGTGTGGAAGCCCCTCCATAAGGTGCCGATCCTTGAAAATGCCCGGCTCTCCTTCTTCAGAGTTGACTATTAGGTGTCGCATTGGGCTATCTATTTGTTGAGCACTCTCCCATTTCAACGCGGCTGGGAAATAAGCTCCCCCTCGCCCGAGGAGGCCAGCGGATTTAACTTGTTCGATAACCTGCTGGGGAGTCATCTCTAAGGCACGTGCTGCCCCTAAATATCCACCTGCTCGAAAATATTCGTCTATGCTCATGCTGTCCATCTCACCACAGCCCGCCATTGCTATACGTTGCTGTGTTGACATGTAGGCTCTATGCGCATCATCTCGATCGGGACCGACTGATAGGTTCTTTAAGAGAATCTCAGTGGTTTTTTGCGTGACTCTTTTGTGGCGAGTAGCTATTCCATTGGCTGGGGTTACTACAACTTGGGTTCCGGCGAAACAGGCACCATCGCACCCAGCCTTCGCTAGGTACGCATTGGGTGGTAAAGATACTGCGAGCTTAGCCTCAATATCGGCCGCGCCCACCGATTGTGAGCAATGACCATGTTGAACTAGGACCCTTGTTTTTTTTGATCGGTCAATATCGTAATGCTCCTGCGCGGAGCGATTTAAGTCCCTTATTTTATCTGTTGGGGTACTAGCCATTATTCTTGATCTCTTCCACAAACGCCGCGACTGATTCACAAGACGCACGTCCTATAAGTTGACCGTCTATTTCTACCACTGGGGCCATTGCGCAAATGTATGTACAAGAAGTTTCTTCAAGTGTAAATTTGTTATCGGCAGTGGTTTCGGCAGGTTGAATGCCCATAGTTGAGCTTAGGTCTCGAAGTATGTCTCCACCGCCGTTAACCCAGCAACCTAGACCACTGCAAACGCGAATCAAGTGATTACCTGGCTCCTGAGTACGGAGTTCAGTGTAGCTGGTAGCCGCACCATACACCTCACTGGCAGGAATTGCTAAGTGCCAACCGACAACCTCCATTCCCCACTCAGGCAAATATCCGAACTTATGCTGAAGGTAATGGAGTGCTGGAAGAAGTTGACCTCGTTCCCGTGGGAATTTCTTTTTCAGTTCCTCCCTGAGGACTTTTCTTTCCGATTTAAAAGTGGTCTCTGGCACTATGTATCTACCTCGGGTCAATCAAGGATTATTCAAGAGCTTTCTTCAGAGCATCGTGGACGCGTCTGTTTTTGTCTTTGTCTTTGGTGTCCAAGATACGAACCTTGCCTTTTACAGTGTCGAGTAGCAAGTAGTAAGTTGACGGGAGTCTTTTATACCAGATAATCGCGCCCGCGATAATGAGTCCCCCAACCGCAATCGTCAGCAGGCCTTGAACTAAGCCGGCAAGCAAGACGAGTGCACCAATGCCGATAAACATATTTGGTAAGCAACCGAATGGCGCCTCTTTCCTCATGGACACGCCCAGAACGTCTTTAGTCGCTGTTGACGTTCCAGAGATGACCAACTCGGTTTTAGTTACCCTTACATCATCTTCATCCAAGTATATCGTCGATGCCAAATCAACACCTGGTTATTCCGTTATTCGAAAGATCAACCTGCAATTGCCGGCTACCTAACAAAGTTCATCAAACCCAGTTCAGTAAGTTTCACGTTGGGTATTAGTCCGTTTGAAGTCCAGCCTCTTTCCTCATAGTATGAGGTGATCATCATATCAAGGTCTTTGTGAGACAGACCCACGCCACGAGTGACCCCGGTTGGAAGCCTCTCATCTAAAATGCGTTGTGGTAGCATGTCGTCCCCACGTTGCCAGCCTTCACGTATGTTGAATTGTTTTTTGAGGTTGCTGATGCGTTCGCCTGCCTGTCTGAGTTGACTAGAGGTCATAGAGCATCCCGTGATTAATTGGTACACGTTCGCTGATTCTTCATAGAAATCACCGAACGCTTTACGAAGGAATTTACACCAAATTAATGAGTCAATCACCGATGAAAAATCCTCACCTTCCATGGTTATACGGCCTCGTTGCTTGTCTGCTGAGAGGCGGTCAACTTTGGAAGAGAAGTCTGATTCATACCCAGAAGACCTGTTATGACATGCTCCTCTGGTACTGACTGCAAGCCCCAATGCCATGGTTTGGAGGCTCCGTGGTTCGTAACCGGGCATCTCGAGGCCCTTGACGTGCATTGCCCAGTTTTCTGATCCTTGCCCCACCGTTGTGGCGGCGTTTCTACTGCCTTTGGATAGAAGTTCACCGATGCCCAGCTTTCTGGGGATCAGCCTTATACATTCCATTACGGCATCCTCATTTCCAAACCGAAGGTCCATTCCTCCTGTATCATTCTTTTTGAGGATACCTTTCTCAAAACATTCCATGGCCCACGATATAGTGCCACCTGTGCTGATCGTGTCCATTCCTAACTCATTACAAAGTTGGGAGGCCCTTATTACTGAGTTTGGGTTAGAAATGCCGACCAGAGACCCCAGAGCGAAGCTGCTCTCGTATTCCATCCGTCCTTGGGAATTGGGCCCATGGTCGTTGGTTCCGACAATGTGTTCACATCCGATGGTACAGTTAGCACAGTGCGCGTTTCCTACCTTGTGCTTTTGGTGAAATATTTCACCGCTAATTTGTTCGGCGCCCTCAAAGGTAGATTGCTGAAAATTGCGAGTGGGTAGGGTGCCTAGGCGGTTGAATACAGCCATGTTTGCCATCGTGCCTAATACCCGGTATTTTTCGGTGGAGTTTCCCAAGCTCCGCTCAGTCAGATCAGAGCCTACTCTCTTCAATTCCTCAGGGTTGCTGAAAGGTACTGCCTGAGTACCTCTCACAGCGATGGCCTTCAGGTTTTTAGATCCCATAACAGCCCCAGATCCTGTACGACCAGCTTGCCTACCTCCATCATTTGCTATGCTCGCGTATGGTATGAGTGCTTCGCCTGCTGGACCTATACAGGCCACACGGGTTCGGTGTCCTAGCCGTTCTTTCACAGTTTTTTCGGTCATCGATGTCGTAAGGCCTTTGAGGTTGGAGGCGTCAAAGAACTCCACTTTTCCGTTGTCAATGAAGAGTAGAGTTGATGATGGCGCCCGTCCGATAATGACCAAACCATCAAGGCCTGAGCGTTTTAACTCAGTGGATAGAAAACTGGATGAGAGTGAGTCACCTATGAATCCGGTAAGCGGTGATTTAGTGGCTACGGCGAATTTGCTAGATGTTGTAAGCCTACTACCTGAAAGAGGACTGGTTGTAAATATAAGCGGATTGGATGGATCGGTCGGGTCAATGCCTGTTGGGCAGAAGTGGTGCAACAGGTAGGTGGCCAGTCCAGTGCCACCTATGAAGTTGCGTAGTACATGCTCTTCTAGTGGTTCCCATTGTGTCTGACGGGATGACATGTTTACTACGAGGATTCTACCGTTGTATCCGTACATCTTGTCTTTAGCCTCCCGCTTGGCTTGAGAACAAAAGTATGGAATCTCCAGAATGGAGACGTAGTACACCGTTATCAATGAAAGAGACGCCGTTTAGATTGAAGGTATAGTTTTCTAGAAGGCCGCGCCGGTCTGCTCGTATTACCTTACCGACTAATTCGGGGTGATTAGTGGCGAGCGTTGTTGTTAATTCTTGGGTATTGGTCAGTTGAGGTGTCTCAACATCAATTACTCGGGATCCGCATAAGAGCCTGGCTGATCCGAATAACTCCACTTTTATGCTAATTGGTTCGGAGGGCGACCTCTTGGCATCAATCACGAATTGACCTTGACGGTTTGTATTACTACTTTTGTAACTAGGCCTAGGCGAATCCAACCCATTTTACCATTGAATTCAGATGGCTTCACAGATACGGGTCTATGTGCATTTTGGGTTTCTCTCCAGACCATGAGTAACAGAATAGTCTTCTTAATGGCCACGTGACACTAGCTGTAAGGCATGCTTTAGGTCACCTTCAGTGTTTACGTTAAAGAAGCTCAAATGGTTAATATCAAATCGTTCTATATCTGTTTGTTCGACATAACGTACACGCACTTCATCAAAAAACCCAGATATTTTCAAGTCGTTGGCTCGTAAACGGCGTTCCATGTGAGGGAGGCATGTTTTTGAATATGCAGCATGGGTGGGTTCTGGACGGCTGTTTATCACAGGTACAACCATGTCGTATCCTTCACGAAGGGAAAGGATATATTGTATTAGTGAAATGTTAATGAATGGCATATCGCATGCCACGGCGAATGCCCACTGAGTTTTGGCATCAGTAAGCCCGGTGTAGATTCCCCCCAGAGATCCTCCACCAATGAACAGGTCTACCGCAGTTCTCACTGCTTTAGGGATGGGCAGGTCTGTTGCTTGATTTGTATCGTTGACAACCACCACGGCATCTTCAGTGACATTCGTCAACCTGTGGAGCACTCTTACAATTAGTGGTTGTCCGTCGAACGGCTCGATGTTTTTATCTCTTCCCAGTCGTCTGCTTTTTCCGCCAGCGAGCACAATGGCCGTTGTTTTAACTGTCAATTCATCCTCATAGATGCCCTGTTTACGTTAATACTGACCATATTATCTTCTACTATGATTCAGTAGATTTTGTAATAACCGAAATGACTTCTCCTGTACCTGATGTATCGTAACCTCCTAACGCCTCAACTTTTTTCAGGACTTCGCTGGTACGAATTATATTTATTACCGGTGTCACGAGTTCTCCATCGAAATATTCCATTGGCACCACAAGGTCAAATTGCTCGTTGTGAAGCGGTATGAAGTCCATATTTAATGCTCTTGCTGCGGAAAGGACTCCCATACCTGCATCTGCACGACCTCCAGCTATAGCGGCTGCTACGCCGAGATGCGTATACTCTTCGCGCTGGTATCCTTGTATCTCGCTCGACTGAAGGCATTTTTGACTAATCAGATAATCAAGCAACACCCGTGTACCCGAACCTCGCTGTCTGTTGACGTAACTTACGTCTTTGCGGCTCAGATCCTCCAGGG
>JASMAO010000220.1 GCA_030754315.1 SAR202 cluster bacterium | reverse complement strand
AATGCCAACTACGTTACCACCACAGGCCAATATTTGCTCTAAGCAGTGCCTGCTAAATTCAACCGTGCCAATAAAAGCTATCCGCATCAGATCTGATTGCCCAACTCACATAATTGGGGGAGTAGGTCAACCATTTCCAAGACTGGACTGACAATTCCTCCGAGGTGATCAATCATCGATCGGTTAACACCAGATTTGTATGAGTATTCTCTAATTAATCAACGTTTGTTATTTGCAAGCAGATCGATATCCGACCTGACCATCAATTCCACCATCGATGCGAAATTTGTCTTGGGTACCCAGCCAAATTTATCTCGCGCTTTTGTGAAGTCGCCTACCAGTAAATCCACTTCTGCAGGTCTCAAAAATTTAGGGTCGAATGTGACGTAGTCTTTCCAGTTCAAGTCAACGGATCCAAACGCGTTTTCCAGAAGGTCCTGGATGGAGTGGGGTTTGCCGGTAGCGATGACATAATCATCAGGCTCTGATTGCTGCAGCATTAGCCACATTGCCTCAACGTATTCGGGTGCATACCCCCAGTCACGAACCGAATCCAAATTTCCCATCTTGAGCTCGTTAATTAAGCCGGCCTTGATTTTTGCAACACCATGGCTCACCTTACGGGTAACAAAATCAAAACCTCTCCTTGGAGACTCGTGGTTGAACAGTATTCCAGAGCAAGCGAAAAGTGAGTAGCTCTCCCGGTAGTTGACGGTTAAATGGTGAGCGAATACTTTTGCGACTGCATAGGGGCTTCTCGGGTGGAAGCGGGTATTTTCAGTTTGGGGTGTTTCGATGACCCGCCCGTACATTTCGCTGCTCGATGCCTGATAAAATTTGGCTTCGGGACTATGCCTGCGTACAGCTTCTAGAATTCTTGTCACGCCTACACCGGTTACATCTGCGGTGAGTACTGGTTGATTCCAAGATGTAGGCACAAATGACTGTGATGCTAGGTTGTATACTTCATCTGGCTGGATCGTCTTAGTGGCCTCATCCAAAGACGACTGATCAGTCAGATCGCCGTGGACAAGGGTCACCTTGTCCTGAATGTGGCTGATACGATCGTATTTTTCTATGCTGGATCTCCGTACTATCCCATATACGTCGTAACCCTTGTCGAGTAAGAACTCGGCAAGATAAGATCCATCTTGGCCAGTGATACCTGTGATAAGAGCTCGCTTCAAATTTGATTACTCCATTACGTCTGTGGAATATTGAAACACACGCGCTTGATGTAGGGTTGATGTCGTTGCCAGCAATGTTGGGCTCTTAAGATTAGAAATGTATGGATAATTCAGAAGCGTGTGTTAGTTGGCGATTGTGCGAGCCCAGTCTCTGTTGTCTTGATACCATTGTACTAGTTTACCAACGCCGTCTTCTATGCCTGTCTGAGGGGCCCATTTGAGTATGTGGTTTGCCTTAGATACGTCTGCCCAAGTAGCAGGTACGTCAGTTGAGTGTGCAGGTTTAAACTCAATCCTCGCTGTCTTAGCGGTCAGCTTCTCTACCAGCTCGATGACTTCCATTATTGAGACAGGGGAGTTCGAACCAAGATTAACGACGTCGAATCCCGTAGCTTTAAGGGCGGCTATAGTTCCTCGAGCTATGTCATCCACGTATGTGAAGTCACGAGTCTGGTGGCCGTCGCCGTAAATGAACACTGGCCTTTCCTCAGAGATCCGTTGTACGAATCTGAACAGGCTCATATCAGGGCGTCCTGCTGGGCCATACACAGTGAAGTATCGTAGAACAATCACATCAATGTTGTGCAAGTAGTGATATGTGTGGCACAGTGCCTCAGTAGCCTTCTTAGATGCAGCGTAGGGAGAGATAGGATGATCGGTATCAGAATTTTCGCTGAAGGGTTGAATGTTGTCTGCGCCGTATAGGCTAGATGTGGATGCTTGAATGAACTTTCTTACTCCGAACTCGCCACAAAGTTCCAATAGGTTTAGCGCTCCGTCAACGTTGGTGCGAAGGTATGCTACCGGATCTTCGACAGATTGCCTTACTCCAGCGCGGGCGGCTAAGTTGATCACTGCTGACCAAGGAAGGTTTTCACGACCTGGAGATTTGATCTTCGAATATTGTTTAAACAGAGCTTCTAGGGGATTACGGTCAGCTATATCGAGACGGTGGAAGTGAAAGTTAGTGTGGGTTTTTATTTGGGAGAGCCGCCAGTCTTTGATCCTGACGTCGTATGCGTCGTTGATATTATCCAGACCCACCACTTCATGCCCCGCCTCCAAGAGCAGTTCAGAGACTTTTGCTCCAATGAACCCGGCACAGCCTGTTACGAGATATCGGTTGTTCATAGTTTCATAACCTGACAGGGTTAGTATTTATGTTCCCTCACCCACTGGTGTATTGTGATTTGTAGGAATGAGTCAGTTTAGACCGCTTTCCCAAGGGATGAGATTCCATAACTGCCAGGTAATCAAGGTACGGAACCCTTCCGGGATTCCAATTACGCAACGAATTTAGACAAGTACACTGATGGACTTAAAGATAAAGCTTCGCTGACCTACTCGCTGGCAGGCGGAATTTAATCATAAAGAGAACATCTTCGGAGCAAGGGCTACAACGAAAGATATTATGGTGAAATTGTTTAACATATTAAAGCTAATGTCAAGCTGTTCAGCACCCTGTCTAACGCCTTATGAAGCGGTTGGCGAGTCATCGGTATATTGATGAGGTTTGGTAGGGTAGTCGACACGCACTTTTTGCTAACGTGAGCAGATTGCCATTGATTCTTAGCGGTCAAAAAGGGTTTCCTTACTGGGCCATATGCCGCCAGTTCGAATCTCGTTGCTAACAATATCAGCAAGAAGTTTGTAGCCAGCTGAGGTGAAGTGGCCGTTACATGGTTGGTATAGGGTACATGGGTCCAAGCCGTTCAAATTGTCCAGTATTGCGGGGCCGGCATGTATTGTAGGGATCCCTATTTCTGTTAATCCGTCGACCAGGTTTTGCTCCGGCCAGATGCCTTTCTCCTGAGCGTATTTTAAGTCGTCTGCCACAGGAATAATTAACACAATGGATATCTTCCCTTGGGCACGAGCATCTTCCACGAAGGTAGCGAGTATCTCTATTGTTATTTGCAGACCTTTTGACGGATGTTCAAGTTCGTAAAATGTGAGATACCGTGGCCTGTTCAAGAGTTTTGCACGGGGATGTAGGTCTTTCAGTAGCCAGTGCACCAATGAAATGGTGTAGGGAAACGATCTAAGCGGACGATCGACGAAGGCATCATACGGTAGAACTAAACTCGGATTCTGTTCAAGTACTCGGAAGTCCTTAACACTCCTTACTGGAACAGGAACAAAGCGTAGCTGGTTGGCTTCTAATAGGAATCTAGGTTTAAACCCTTCTACGCTTTGCGGATAAAGGAGGTTTCTGTACTGGTTTACATTCCGTAGTATGTTTTCTGTCAAATGCCCGACAATTATTAGAGGCGCGTTTTCCAAGTCTGATTGGGCGCGATAGAGCATCAATGATTGGTCAGAACCATATCCACCAATGCCATAGTTGTACACCGGACACCCGAGGTTCAGTCCGAGGTGGTGTGGATATGTGTTGTCTGGTCCTACACCGTCTCCAGATCCGAAGGTGAAGGAGTCTCCGTATACGCTAGCACATGGGGGCTGATTGAGAGTAAATGAGGGGTCTGTGCGAGGAGAAAGGTTTGCGACTTTACCAGATTGGTCGGTTTTTGTGCCCCACCCTACATGTGGGTCTATCTTTGTGAGGAGTTCAGAAATTTCATTGTCGGTGAGGCGGGGTATGTATGCCATCGCCCCGTGCTGTGTTAACAGCAATGTCCCTGCATTCGCCACGAGTTCTAAACTTCCTACGAGTAGAAAAATCAGTACGAGAGTGAATACGACGCGCTTCATTGAGAAGGAACAGGCTCCAAAAATTCACCCAATGGGCCATTCATGGTCGTCGGCTTGAAAGGGAGGTAGATGATCGGTCTAGCTTAGTCATTATACCTGAGTCAGATCTTGTTCTTGTTGCGGGTTGTTAGAACAAAGTGTATATGAATGGCCCCACCCCTGAGGCACTTCCGAAGACTATGAGCAGACCAAGTAGCAGTAACATTGAGACCATAGGGATTAACCACCAAAGCTTTCTAGCCCACAGGAATTCAATGAGTTCACCAGCGATTCCAATTCTGCCGGTGATTTCGTTAAGTATCTTCATCT
>JASMAO010000219.1 GCA_030754315.1 SAR202 cluster bacterium | reverse complement strand
ATCCTTCGCAAGAGTTATAGCACTGACCACGCATACCGCGTCGGCACCGGCTGCGATGACTTCGGTCACGTTTATCTCATTTATACCACCTATAGCTACTACAGGTTTATCCACCATGTTTTTGATTATGGTTATTGTTTCTACACCCACGGAATCACGCCCAGTTTTCCCCATGGTGGCTGTAGGGAAAATCGCTCCAATAGCCAGGTAGTCGACTCCTGCGGCCTCTGATTCGAGTACTTCCCTAATATTGTTGTTTGATCTGCCAACGATTTGTTCGGGGTGGATAATCAGTTGAGCTTCTTGTACTGGTAAATCGCTTTGTCCTAAATGCAATCCATCTGCGCTGCTTGCTACGGTGAGAGCGGCGTCATCGTTTATGATGAAGAGCGTACCAGACTGGTTGCAGGTTGATCTCAATTCTCGTGTTAATTGTAATATCTCTCCTGAGTCTTTCCGTTTGTTTCTTAGTTGGATTACCGTAGCTCCACCAGCTATTGCCGCTTGTGCGACTTCGATGACGGGTCGTCTCCGAGTAACTTCAGGGTCAACAATGACATACAAACCACGTACCCTAGACGCAGTTTTGTGTCTCAATTCCGTGACTTGTTTGTTCCATACGTGTTCTAGGACTCGATTTGCCTTCTCGGCCCATTTACGTGAGAAAGGGATGCCTTCACCGTCTCTAAGTTTGTTCAGTAACGAGACAGCCGTCCTGGTTAGTCTGATAATTTCCATATTTGTGGCTTGCTGTCCGACGTTTTGCTTGTTGGATGTCAAACGTTTTGCCAGCCAGTCATCCTGATTGGGCTCCTGAGTTTCAAAAAGGTCTAAAGACTCCCTTAGCATTCTTAAGTCGGATTGGAGTTGTGAAGGTTCGGTAATATGTCTTTCCAACACCCGGATGCTTTCGATTAAGCTTCTAACATGTGCGTCAAAAAATGAATTCATGGTGCGGATTTTATCACCAGTTTCAGTTATATACTGAGTTCTCTAGTGCATATAAGAGGAGATCTAAATCTCTGTGGAACCACCACAGGAAGCTATGTGAATTATCATTGGCGAGGATAATGCGAGACAATTCGCCTCTAATGGGGGTTTTGCAGTCCCGATTGGCGATCTCTCCTTCTGATACACCTATTTGATGGGTATAGGGACACTTGGTTGATCCATCGTATATGCTAGTTTCGGATAGGAGAGAAGGAATGACGGTGTATTGGGCTTGGTCCATGTTTCGCCAATAACCTAATATGGTCCTTGGTCCCATATCCTTTGTGCTTGGTGAAACCATACTCAGGGTATAGTAGGTGTTGCTCATCCATCAGCCTGTCTCGAGTCACTTTAGCTATGATTGAGGCGGCTGCTATGGAGAAACATAGGGTGTCGCCGTGAACGATAGGTTTCTGAGGGATTTGAATGGTGGGTATTGGGAAAGCGTCCATTAAAAGGAATTGTGGCTGCAGAATCATAGATTTTATAGCTCTTTTTACGGCTAACTGTGTGGCCGGCACAATACCTAAACGATCTATCTCATTTGGCGAAGCCACACCGGAAGCCACACTGAGGGCATTGTTACTAAGATAGTCGAATGCCTCTTCTCGACGTAAAGGTGTCATCAGTTTACTGTCCCGAACAAGTGACACCCACTTCCCACACGGATCGGGTGACAGCATTGCGACTCCCGCAACAACTGGCCCAGCAAGAGGGCCACGTCCTGCTTCATCCACGCCGGCGATCAGATAAAACCCTCGCTTTAGTAGATGAGCCTCTTCTTCGTAGGAAGGTTTTTTTGTAGAGGGTGTTTTTTTAATTCCGATGAGCACTCTCCTTCGTTGCTTTAAGCCGGGGTCAAGACATTTAGAACAAAATGGCCCTATACAGTGAAAGTGAGCCTATCGAAGAAGTAGATTCTATTTAGGAACTAGCTACATTCTCATGCGTCTCATCTGCCACGCTACCACCATTTGGTTGGCGAATTTCTATGTACCCTCCGCCCATGACTTCTTCGCCAGAATAGAAAACAACGGCTTGCCCGGGAGTGACTGCTTTCTGGGGCTCATCGAATCGCAGTTCGGCCCATTTCCCGTTAGCAAGGAGCAGACCGGCGGACTCCGACGCCTTGTACCTAATTTTGGCTGTTACCCTTGTTGGGCCGATTGGTAACTGCCCAGTGTAATTGACTTGTGAAGCCCAGAGCACACTACGATAAAGGTCTCTTTCTGGCCCAAGGACCACTTCATTCTTTTCCCCATCGATGCTCACGACATACAGGGGGTTTCCACTATTCCCTTGTATCCCAAGACCTCGGCGTTGCCCGACGGTGAAGAAATGAACTCCGGGGTGCTGTCCTAATACCTGGCCTTGGCTGTCTAATATAGGACCTGGTTTAGGCTTATTGCGGTCTCCGACGAACTTACGGTAGTCACCGTCAGGGATAAAACAGATTTCTTGGCTGTCCGGCTTGTCTGCAACCGGTAGGTCCGCTTCTCCAGCGATTTCACGTATATGTGCTTTGGGGTATTCACCTACCGGCAGTAGTAATTTACGCAATTCAGCCTGTCTAAGGGTGAATAGGACGTAAGATTGATCTTTTGTGGGATCGGCGCCCTTGAGGAGCTTAATTTGATTGCCGTCATGGCGTAACCGGGCGTAGTGTCCAGTTGCTATGTAGTCCGCGTCTAAGAACATCGCTCGACGCAAGAGGAAGTCAAACTTGAGCTTGTCGTTGCACGCGAGGCACGGGTGAGGTGTGCGTCCACGGTCATACTCACGGACGAAGTAGTCCACCACGTGTTGCTGGAATTCGCGTTCGAAATTCTGTACGTAGTGGGGTACACCAATGGCTTGGCACACTTTCTGCGCATCAGTAATATCCTCAACAGAGCAACATCGCTTATTCAATGAAGGCAAATCATCTCTTTCAACGGTCCAGAGCCGCATTGTGATTCCTATAACGTCGTAGCCCTGTCTTTTGAGCAATAGAGCTGCGACAGAGGAGTCTACTCCTCCGCTCATGGCTACTATTACTTTGCCTTTACTCATGCTAGAAACACTAACATACCTGATTGGGTAGCCTCAAGAGAATCCCTTGATGTGTCGATGCTTGGCGTTAAATTGACCCTTCATATTCGCGTCTCTATAATGCCATAAATGAGAAAACCATCTCAGATAAAATCCGAAAATCTGGCCCGTCTTGTGGTAGATGTTGCTTCAGACAAACAGGCCTCGGACATTGTCCTGCTGGACATAAACGGATTGAGTGACTTTGCAGACTATTTCGTCATCACCACTGTTGAAACGAAACGTCAAATGAAGTCACTTACCGAAGATATCGAAACGGAGATGGAAAGGTGCGGCGCTACGCTTTACCATAAGGAAGGTATAGATGCCGGTGGATGGGTTCTGCTAGATTTTGGAGATGTTGTAGTCCACATGTTTGGCTTGGAGGAGCGTGACTATTTTGGTATTGAGGAGGTCTGGGATCAGGGTGTCGAAGCGGTTAGGATTCAATGACCCACCTGTCCAGTTCCCTTTGGTAGTCCATTATCTCTTCATTTGAGAAGAACAGGTTGATTTCAGTCGCCGCTGCTTCTTTCGAATCTGAACCGTGAATTAGATTTTGTCCTACCGATTGGGCCATGTCTCCCCTGATTGTTCCAGACGATGCGTGTTGTGGGTCAGTAGCGCCCATGGTTGATCTGACCGATTCGATTGCGTTTTGCCCTTCGACCACCAATGCTACAAGAGGGCTAGAGGTGATGAAATCTATAAGGCCTTGAAAGAATGCCTTCTCAGTGTGAGCGGCGTAATGCTTTCGAGCAAGATCGCGGTCCATATGCAACATCTTCATCGCGATTATTTTTAAGCCGCGCTTTTCTAGGCGCCCTATTATTTCTCCGCAGAAACCACGCTGGATCGCATCGGGTTTGAGTAATACAAGGATTCTGTCCATTTTCTACCACCTCTTCTTTGTTACTTGCTTGACGGATCTATTTTCTTTCCAGAATTGTAATCGTTGTCTTTCTTCCCAACATTCGCTTTCTCTGCATTCCCGTGTTGATCTGATTGCAGGTATATTGGCTGGATCGTAACAGGGTCATCAAATTCTCCTGCAGATAGGCGTTGGTACGCCAACCGGGCTAATGTAGACGACTTTCGTGTTGGTGGCTTCGCTTCGACCATATAAATGTGATCTGTGAGTTGCAGCAGTTTTTCATGGACAGGACCTGTTACGGCTTCACCGCAGACCAAAACGTTCTTCCCTAGTATAGATGGTAGTTCGTTATGAGTTATTTGTTGGTATCCATCAGCGATTTTGCCGCGGAGAATATTACGGATGTCGAAGAGGCCAGCGTACAATTTACATCGACCAGCGTCGATAATGGCCCACACTGCCTTTTCCCGGTGTACATATGGTGCGGCCTCTATAGCGAGTGTTCCGACTCCGATGAGCGGTATCTGATTGGCTGTAGCGATCCCTTTGGCCGTGCTTAACCCCACTCTGAGTGCACTGAACCCGCCCGGTCCGAGAGCGACGAAGATTGCAGTGATGTGGTTCATGGAAACTCCGGCTGAATTTAAAACTCGGTGAATAGTTGGAATAAGCTCAACAGAGTGGTTTCGATCCGATCGCCATGATACTTCATTCACTGGCTCACCCTTTGTGGAGAGCCCGACTGAAGCATATCTAGTGGATGTGTCTATCGAAAGTTCCACGGTTCTGAGGTTAGGATGCCAAACGGGTTATGCGTTCAGTGAAATACTGCGCACCGCGTCCATGGCGTCCCGATAGCCTGACGATGTAGCGCGCAAATGCAGCAGTCGTGAGTTTTCATCGAAATGCTCTAATCTGATCGAAAGGTGCTCATCTGGTAACTGGTCGGCTGCTTTGTCCGCCCATTCCACAACTGAAACACCATCACCTTCGAAATATTCGTCCAACCCTAACTCTAGTAGTTCGCTTTCAGAATCGATACGGTAAAGGTCGATATGGTATAGGGGCAAACAACCAGAATATTCTGTTGCGAGTACGAAGGTAGGGCTGCGTACCTGTTCGGGTGACTGTAAGCCGTTCAGAATTCCTTGAGTCAGCGTAGTCTTGCCAACGCCCAATTCCCCCGATAGGAGATATACGAAACCCGGTTGTGCTGATTCACCCAGAGCCCTTCCAATAGCTTGTGTATTTTCGGCACTTTGCGAGTCAATGTTTAGGGTAATCACTTGAACTTTGAGAAGGGAATTTGACAATTCTGCGATGTGGATTTGAGAGGGGTGTCGGAAAGCACCCCCCATTATATGACTTTGCTACCTAGGCTCACAAGGACAATACTGCTGCAAGCTTGTAGCGATTGGTATGCGAAAGGTAATCTCATTGCCCTGGGGGATATGTTGGTAGACGATCAAGCTACTATTTCTGAGGGACGGCCACATTTTATCGTCGGGTCGGAATTATATGACAGTTTACTCAACAGTAGGCCGGGTACACTGGCCTGTCTACGTGATTGATGTCGAAAGACTGACAGTCGGAAGCGACCTTCTAGAAAATTTCTTCGTCTTCACTGGGATCGGGGTCCAAGTTGTCTGTAACGGCCAATTGAGGCAGGAGTACATTGCGACGAGCCGCTTTAGGCTCTATCTTTTTCAGTTTTGAGATAGCTTCGTTTGTCTCGGTGATTTTCTCCAGATCGGATGCATTAACGAAATCTATTATCAAACCCTGCACACCAATGTTACGGAGGACTTCTATACTATGTTCGTCGATGCCATCAGGCGTTTCAACCAACACAGGTTTATCTACCAGCCTGGTTAACTTCTGAATGCGGGCCGCATCGGCGAATTTCAACGGTAGGTCGACCAGGGGTGGGCGTAGCAGTGCAGCGTCAATAGGAAACATTCCGAGAGAGCGAATTGTTTCCTTATCCATATCGGTACTAATCACCACAACTATACCTATGTCATCTATGTTGGTGACAGATGCTTCAGATTGTAGTGATTCGAAAACTACAAAGTCACAGCATGAGTCAACTAAAGCTGAGGCATCTGAAGCAGTCACTTCGGTGCAATGTATCCCGTGAGATTGGGCACCTGAATTTTCCGTGATTTTTTTAAACTCTTCAATCGTCGTGTCTATGAGAATTGCATCTGATTCTAACTTTTCGGTACCCTGTGGGTTGGATAACAGGTCAGATGACACTCTCACGACTAGCACCATCTGGGTGGCCGATTTTCTTTGTCCACTTGCTGGTCCGAATCCCATTGGACCCGGTGTCGAATCTCCCGCTTTCTCCAGCATGTCGATCAAATTGCTCATATTTCACCTCGGAAGAAGTCTATCTATAAGGCATGTTGTTATGCAAACCAGCTGCCGTGTATGGGCGCAGTTTTAGTTGAGATGCAAAGTTGCCTAGCTTTCTGAGAACCGATAATCTTGAAAGGCTTTCACAACTAGTCCCAATTCGAACTGCTAACAAAAGGTGAAAATGCAGACCAAAGAATACCAAGGCAAGGCTTTAAGATACCTTGTGATTGAGCCAGATGACTACCAGGTGGGACGTGCTTATCCTATTGTGGTTCTTTTGCACGGCTATGGCTCGCACATGGGCGATCTTGCTAACTTATGCCCTACGATTGACCGGAGTGGGTACCTTTACGTTTGCCCCAATGCACCTTTGGCCATGGATTTAGGATTTCGATCTGTAGGCTACGCTTGGATCAATCCACCTGACTGGGGCGATATCATTTCATATCAGTCGGTAGGCGACTTGATTAATATGACAATTGAGGAGGTGATGGGTAATTACGATGTCCTCGAAGGAGGTGTTGCACTTGGAGGATTTTCGCAGGGAGGGATAGTAACATTAATGATGGGTTTGTCGAATCCTGATAGCTTCAGAGGATTGGTTGCACTGAGTGCATCTGTTATAGATCAGGACGGTCTTCGAAGTCTTCTGCCTGGTGATCGTTCCCAAGCAATTTTCATATCTCATGGAACTACAGATACTGTGATACCAGTGTCAGAAGGAAGAACTGCTAGACAATTTTTGGTGGCTGAGGGGTACTTACCAGACTACCACGAATATTCTATGGCACATGAAATCACGGATCATGTCGTCTCAGACTTGACTCTTTGGCTTCATAAGGTGTTACCACCTCTGGCATGAATCGTGCCGTCTGTCATACGTGGCAGGCTGTTTTTGATGGCTGACCAGTCAGGAATGTTTCACGAGACAGATGATTCTACAGATTGTCGTGAAAAGTACATTCATTATCAGGAACAAAAATCCCGTGTTGGGTTAATTTTTGACGGGATCCTCGTGATAAATTGCCATGAGTAAGTCTCACACCGATTGATGGCCGTAGGCACTTTTTAAATTCCTCAAATGCGTGTTTATTGATTGGCGGTCCGTACTTTCCCTGTTATCGAGGGATCTCTGATCCCCGTGTGGCTATCTTACCCTCACAAGGTTCTCAAGAAATCGAAATCACATCCCTTATCTGCCTGAAGGACATGCTTTGCGTAAATCCACATGTATCCGCGATCAGTTAATGAGCGTGTGTTTTTTCTGTTTGAGAGGCGTTGGTTCACCAATTGGCCATCAACCATTAGGTCTAGACGTCGACCTGGTACGTCGATGTCTATCATATCTCCAGTGCAGATGGCGGCTAAGGGGCCACCTTTTTCTGATTCCGGTGTCACATGGACTACTACTGTTCCGAATGCAGTTCCACTCATCCTTGCGTCGCTGATGCGCACCATGTCTCGAATACCCATCTTTAATAGCTTGCGGGGTATCGGGAGGAATCCCCATTCTGGCATTCCGGGTCCGCCAAGAGGACCGGAGTTGCGCATCACTAGAACGTCGTCTGGTTTTACTTCTAAGTCTGGATTGTCGATCCGATTGAGCATATCGTCATGACCCTCAAATACTACGGCCCTGCCACGATGAACAAGTAATTCGGGGGATGCCGCTGATTGTTTGATAAGGGCTCCATCGGGTGCTAGTGTCCCTTTTAATACTGCCAGACCGCCCTCTTTGTTGATTGGATTGGATAGATTCCTTATCACATCATCGTCTCTAATTCTCGCATTTTCGATATTGGCACCCATACTTTTACCTGTGACTGAAGGTGCATTTAGATGGAGACTGTTGCCCAACTCATTTAATATTGCTGGCAGCCCGCCGGCGTAATAGAAGTCTTCCATGAGTTTTTGTCCTGACGGCTTTAGGTTCAGCAATACGGGCGTACTTTTCGATAGCCTATCGAAAACGTCCAAATTTAGATAAATTCCTACACGGCCAGCGATAGCGATTAAATGGATGATTGCGTTGGTTGAACCACCGATTGCATGAAGAGTTCGGATAGCATTTTCGAATGAGCGCATTGTTAACAACTTTGACGGACGCAAGTCTCTTTTTACGATTTCTATGACACTGTGGCCTGCCCATTCCGCAAGTTTTTTACGGTCAGAATGGGCGGCCGGGATTGCGGTGTTACCGGGTAGGGCCATGCCAAGGGATTCCGCCATAGCAGCCATAGTAGATGCCGTCCCCATTACGCCGCAGTGACCTGGGCTACTGATTATATTCTCTTGTAAATCAATCCAGTCGTCTTGGCTAAGTCGCCCCGCTAGGAGTTCATTTTGGTAGCGCCGGCAGTCAGTGCAAGTTCCAAGCTCCTCACCACGCCACCATGCCTTGAGTTGTGGTCCGCCAGTGACCATTATTGTGGGGACATCGGCACTTGCAGCACCCATTAACATCCCTGGCGTTGTTTTGTCACATCCCCCAAGCATCACAACACCATCTAGAGGATTTGCTTTTATCGATTCCTCCACGTCCATGCTCATCAGGTTTCGATATAGCATAGCCGTCGGGCGCATGTTGTATTCTCCGAGAGACATTACGGGAAATTCCATCGGGATGCCGCCAGCTTTGAGTACACCTCTCTTGACGGATTCTGCTAGATCACGGAGGTGATCATTACAGTGGGTCAGTTCGCTCCATGAATTGCATATTCCTATGATTGGTCGTCCTTTGGATACCGCGTCAGTGAAACCACGTGATTTTAGCGCGGCGTTTCTGAGCCAACCGTATAATTCTGGAGTATCGAACCAATCGTTGCTACGGTGAAGCCTCGATCTGTTCATATTAGTCACACCTTTTCTCCACAATAACAAAGAGGGCGGGTTCAATACCCGCCCTAGTATGTGCAAATTTCAGTATTGAATCGAGCTAATTTTCTTTGGGTTCTTCCGTGTCCCGTTCGTCGTTATCTACTGTTTCGTATTCTCGTTCGATATTTTGGGAAAATCCTCGTATCTGGTCGTCAATCCAGCGTTTGATAGCATCGAGTCCAGGAGGGGAGACATAGAAAACTTGGAGATCTGATGGAAACTGTACTTGATGGTTCTCCTGAATGAATAGTATCCCGGCTTCGCCTTCATTCAATGTCTCGTCGATTCTTGAACCTATATATTCATACCGACGTTTGTTTGATTCCTGGTATTCCTTGATGGACTCTTGATATCCCTCCGATGCCATGGGGGCAACTTTTGAGGCTACTTTTGCTTGGCTCATCGACGCAAAGGACATGCATCGTTGCCACTCTGAAGCTTCTTGCTGCCAATCGGAGGTTTTTCTTAAAGCTTCCTGGTCCTCTGTTGCCTCCAACGTTGCTGACGATTCGATCATTCCACGAATGAAGGAATACCCTTGAGGGTTGAGTTGTTCCAATGCGACCATGCCGTCGTCTCCGTTGACATACATTGCCTCATGGTAAACACGCACTACCTGCCCTAAGGAGCTCTCCAGGTTGTTGACATGGTCCCTGGCTTCAGACCAGTAACGATCCAGAAGTTCGAGTCCTTCTTTGAGTGTGCCAGGAGGAAGCACAAATGTCGGCACTAGAAAGAGCTTACGGTTGTTCTTATATTGTCCTGCCTCTGGTTTGGGCATTTGTGAAAGTGGGGTTGTCATGGATTTATATGCACCTGTTTATAAAATAAAAGTTGTAGGATCTTATGCGGTGGCGGATTCTTTGGCGATCAATCGCTTCTTTCTGGAACTGGTATTATCGATCTTTTCTACACGGACGGCACATACCTTGTATTCTGGAATTTTGGATTCAGGGTCAAAAGCCGAGTTGGTGAGAAAGTTTGCTGCGTGCTTCTCCAACTTCACGAACGGCACGAATACTTCGCCCTTACGCATTTTATCAGAGTAAAGCACGCGGCCTTCTAATTCTCCGCGCTTTGATTTTAGTCTGACCCATTCACCGTCAGGTACTCCAAATCGCTCGCCATCCTCAGAACTCATCGCAATTTGAAGTTCTGGGGATCGTGCCAATAAGCCGGACACCCGTCGAGTGATGGTTCCACCCTGCCAGTGGTAAAGTATCCTGCCAGTATTCAAGATGAGGGGGAAACGCTTATTAGGCATTTCCTCCGCTTGCGGGCCCTGGTCGAATGGCACGAATTTTGCAGCCGGACCTCGAGGAAAGTCATATTCGTAAAGGTACCTGGTTCCGGGATGAGCCGTTGAGGGGCAGGGCCACTGGATGCCTCCTTCAGTATCAAGCCTTTCGTATGATATTCCTGCCATGCTGGTGGTCAAACTGGCCATCTCAGCCCAAATCTGTGATGGATGTCTGAATGAAAACTCGCTTTCTACACCTAGATCAAGCTTCTTGCTCATGCGTTTGCCCAAATCGCATATTATTTCCCAATCGGGCCGGCTTTGCCCAATAGGATCTATGGCCTTACGAACCCTCTGGACTCGACGTTCGCTGTTTGTGAATGTGCCATCTTTCTCCGCGAAAGAAACGGCGGGCAAAACGACGTCGGCTATTTCCGCTGTTTCGTGCAGGAATAGATCTTGAACTACCAGAAACTCTAGTTTTTTGAATGCCTGCCCGGCGTGGTGAAGATCTGGTTCCGAAAGCATTGGATTCTCGCCGGTTATATACATGGCCTTGATACGACCTTTTAAGATCTCCTCCACCATGTCAGTTACGACAAGCCCAGGCTCGGTTGGGAGAGAGTGGTTGCCCCAACCGGTTTCAAATTTTGCGATATTATCAGCACTTAGTCCCTGGTATCCCGGGAAGTTGTTTGGCAGACATCCTGCGTCGCCGCAACCCTGCACGTTGTTCTGTCCTCTCAGTGGCGAAATGCCGCTACCTGGTTTGCCGAGTTGGCCTGACACGAACGATAGGTTCAATAGGCTGTGCGCATTCGCCGTGCCGTTAGTATGTTGCGTTATGCCCATACCCCATATCAAGCATGAGCCACTGAATGGTGGTTTGGCATACATACGAGCTGCCACAGCGATGTCTTGGGCAGGCACTCCTGTGATTTTTTCTGCGTATTCCAGGTTGTATGTATCTATCACCTTCTTCCACTCATGGAATCCTTCAGTTCTATTTTTGATGAAGTCTTCATCGGCTAGACCCTCGTCTAAGATGACTTTGGCCATGCCGTTTAGGAGGGAAACATCTGTACCTGGTCTTGGTCTGAGCCATAAATCTGCGAAGTCACACATCTCAATTCTTCGTGGATTAATCACTATCAGTTTCGCGCCTTTTTCAACTACCGCGCGTCTCATCCTAGAGGCGGCCACGGGGTGATTCGAGTTGGCGTCCGATCCTGCTATTATCAAGCAGCCTGCTTCCTCATAGTCGATATACGAGTTGCTAGTAGCACCACTACCCAATGCCGTTAGCATTGCTTCAACGGAGGGCGAATGACACAAACGTGTGCAGTGGTCTATGTGGTTTGATTGCATTACAAGTCTAGCTAGCTTCTGCTGTATGTATCCATCTTCGTTGGTAGCTTTGGCAGAACAGAGAGTTGCGAATGAGTCCCCGCGATATTCTGTGAGCCTGTTAGCTACGTAGTCCAGGGCTTCGTCCCAAGAGGCAGGTACTAGGGCCCCATTTTCCCTCACCAGAGGCGTGGTGAGACGGTCTTTGTGGTGGACGAAGGTATAACCAAATCTCCCTTTAACGCATAGCATTCCGACACTGGACTGGTTGTTCGGGTCGTCCAGTATTTCCAAGATCTGTTCGTTCTCATCCACCTGTGCCTTGATTCCGCATCCGACTCCACAGTAAGGGCAGGTTGTGGTGAATGATTTGGTAGTGTTTTCAATTGGAATCTTGACCTCAATTGCGCTGGTGGGGCAGACCGAAAGACACTGGCCACATGTTGTGCAAACAGAGTCGATCAGGGGTTTGTCCATGAATGTTCCAATGCGCCCAGAGGTACCAGAACCGATCAAGTCTATAGCTCCTATAAATTGGTGGCCATCTTGACATGCCTGGGCGCAGCGGCCGCATAGAATGCAATCCGACATGCTAATGTTGAAAATAGGGTTGCTAGAGTCGGTCTTTTCTCGTTTTCTACTGTTCCATCGTGCTTGGTCTAGATCGTGGTGTTTGGCAGCGATTTCCAATTCTTTGTGTTTTTTTGAGCCACTGCCATTGACCATTGCTAGAGTGAGTTCTACGACTCCCTTTCGGACTGCACGCAATTCTGGGGTATCGGTCCAAACCTTTAATCCCTCTGTTGCAGGGACAGAGCACGAAGCTGGGAAACCTCGTTGGCCCTCAATCTGTACCAGGCATGTTCGACAAGCGCCAATCGGGTTCATGTCGGGATCTTTGCACAATTGTGATATGTATGTGCCTGAAGTGTTGATCACGTCCAGTACTGACTCCCCTGCGGACGTTTGAACGCTTTTGCCATTAATTTCGATGGAAACAGCCATGTGCGTCTTTTCCTCAATTCCCATAATGAGCGCTTGTATAAGTCATCAAAGTGGTATTAATTTAAATGTTGTTTGCGTCCGGGTTCTGACGAAGATACTAGTGTCGCTTTCTTTAATTTACTGTCGCCATCTTTGACATTTGGTCGTCGAAAAAGTGTAGGGCACTATTTACTGGTCCACCAGCAGCTTGCCCCAGCCCGCATAAAGACGCCAAACTCACGACTTCGGCCAGATACTGTAACTCTTTGATGTCAGTTTGAGATCCATTCTCTGACATGAGTCGGTCTAACGCATTAACGATACGCGGCGTTCCTTCTCTGCAGGGAGTGCACTTGCCACAGGACTCGACCGCATTATACGCTGCCAGTTTCCGCACGATTTGTAGAGGATTCATCCGCTCGTCCATCGCTATTATGCCACCGGCACCCAGCATAACTCCTGAGTCATGCAGAAGACCTGGTTTG
>JASMAO010000218.1 GCA_030754315.1 SAR202 cluster bacterium | reverse complement strand
AGCTTCGAAGAAGGCTCAGATCAGAAGGTTAGGACGCAGATCATGAACGAAACAATCATAGAAACCCCTCCAAGTGTGAGAGACGGGTACCTGCAACTTCCCGAAGGGCCAGGACTTGGTCTAGGCAACTATGTCCATAAGATTATCGAAGGGATGGAACAGGCTTAGGGTTAAAACAGAGGCGCACGGGCCAATCAATTAGCAGAAAACATCAAGGGAGGTTCAACTCCGTTACCAGGAATCCTAATATGCCTTACAACACCGTAAACAAGATAGTCATTACTTGGGATGGCTGGAGGGATCGCATCCTTAAAAAAGCCCAGTCAGATGAATATTCCAGCGTGTCGTTTTTCATCAGCGAGGATCGCGAGGATCTGATTCGAGAACTCGAAGATGCTGATGTAGCAATGGTCGCAATGTGGGACCCAGAGTTGCTATCGGCTTGCCACAACCTACGTTGGGTCCATGCCGTCAGTGGGGGCATCGAGGGATATCTTTTTCCGGAGTTCGTCCGGACCAGCATACCCTTCACCTGTGGCAAACCCACATTCGGAGTGCCAGGCGCTGAGTCTGCCCTAGCTGCCATGCTCATGGTTACACGCCGCAATCACTATGCTATCGGTCATTCCAAAACGACGCATTGGCTCCAATCCCGTGACGATGAGTTATTCCCGGAAGACCTCTCGGGTAAGACCGTGGGTATCATCGGAATGGGACAAATGGGGCAGGCACTTGCGCCGAGAGCTGCCGCACTAGGGATGCGAGTTTTTTCCGCAACGAGGACTCCCCGCCATGCTTCGGAAGGAGTTGAACGCTCGTACACTATGGATCAGATAGACGAATTTTTAGAACGCCTTGACTTCGTCGTGGTCGCCGTGCCGTCAACCCCTCAAACCAAAGGCATGATAAACCAGTCCGTATTCAAAGCAATGAAAAAAAACGCATGGATAATTGATATATCAGGACGCACGTCTATTTTCGATTTTCCGATGTTGGCTCAAGCAATTGATCAAAATTGGATCGCTGGAATATGTACTCAGCCCTCCGGGTACTCCCCCGACCAGGGAATGCCACCAAAGGGATCTTCCTTTTGGAGGCGTGAAAACGTCTGCGTTTCACCTTGTAGGGGTACCTCTCAAGAACAGGAGGCCGCCGGACTGAACCTTTTCTTCGACAACCTAAGGAAATTCGAGGCAGGCGAGCCGTTAGACGGGCTGGTCGACAAACAAGCCGGATATTGAACCTAGTGCTCCGTCGTGAGGAAACGATTTAAAATACTACACATCTGCTAAATGCAAATTTTGGGTTATTCCGCTCCAGTTTTAAAACCCTCGTTGGCATGTGAAACACTCTCCCGAAATTTTTATTGGAGAGGTAACGACGAACAGGATAATTCATATTGGTACCTTTACGCTTGAGCATCAAAAATTTTATGTGTTACAGGTCCAACGTGCCCGAATTGGACCTAGAAGGTCTTCATGTGGCCTGTTTGTGTGGTGATAACGGCCATGGCAAAACCGCTTTATTTGACGCGATAACATGGGTCCTGTGGGGTCAATCTCGCGCGCACACCCAAGACGAGCTAGTCCACCAGGGCGAACAAGATATGGCAGTCGAACTGGTATTCAAGGCACTTAACCAACGCTATCGGGTTAGCCGCAGACATTCCAAATCCGCTCGTAGCAGCCGTGGTTCTACGTTGCTGGAACTCCAAGTGTCTTCAAATAACGGATATCAGGCTATCACTGGAAATAGCATCCGTGAAACCGAAGCCCAAATTAAGGATATCCTCCACTTAGACTACGACACGTTTATCAACACGGCCTTCTTAGTCCAAGGCCAGGCAGACATGTTCACGAGCAGCACCCCAGCGAAACGCAAAGAGACTTTAGCAGAGGTATTGGACCTAGAATATTACGATCGGCTGGAGCACAGAGCAAAAGACAGAAGCCGCCTAAAGCAAAATGAACTTCAAGAAGTCGAAATTGCTATAACTATGCATCAGACAGAAACCGGGCAGGCAAACGAATTACAACAACGACTAGATGTCGTTAACTCAACTTTAGACAGCGTATCACCCAAAGTGGATGAACACAAAGCAACGGTTGACGAATTACAAACCCGTATCGGATCTCTGTCAAATAAACAGACCGAAATGGAGTTGGCCAAACAAAACCTTCTAAAATGCGAGTCTGAGGCAGCAGAGCTTTCACGACAAGTAAACATACACCAGTCCCGGATTTCTGAATACGAATCCTCCGTCGCAAAAAAGGACTTAATCAACCAGCGCTACTCTGAATTGAAAACGTTAAGAGCAGAAATAGAAAGACTAACCCAGGTTATTCACAAGAAAAGCGTTCTTGACACACAAAAGGCCCAATTGGAAAAAGAGGTCGCTGTTCAAAAAGAGCGACTTTCCGGAAAGGCGAATGGTCTTCAAATTTTAATAGACCAAAATTTGAAGCCTCGTATCGACAGTATTTACAAGATAGAAGAGAGGCAGGACAAGTTCGAAAAAGAGCAAAATGAACTAACCTTAATGGAACAAGGGCTCACAAGAGATCGCGAACGATTAACAGCCCTATCGGCCAACGTAAAGTACCTTAAGGAATCGAATGACTCTCTACACCAATCGATGGAAGAGACACGTAATAAATTCGACCTCTTGGATGAGACCCAAGCTGAATGCCCTCTCTGTAAACAGCCCCTCGGTACTGAAGGAAGGAATCATCTGGCTCGAGAATACGAAGCCCAGGGACAGCACGCTAAGTTACAATTCCAGTCCAACAAAGCCGAATTACATACCAGCGAAATCGAACAAGTCGGATTGACGGATAGCATCTACGCTGTTGAAACCGATCTCAAATCTCGCACGCACCGTTTACAATCCGAATTAGCCAAACTGAATCAAGACAAGAACGACACCCAACGCGCACAAACAGAAATGTCCAAATCGCAGGTAGAGTTTAGAGATCTGAGGGCACAAATAAACGCAGGCAGATTTGCCGAGAGCGAAAAGGCAAAGCTAGCTGAGGTGGAAGAAGCTCTCAAATCCCTCGGCTATGACGACAATGCGTACACCGACACTCAGGAAAAGATTAAGGAATCAGAGCCCTACGCTAACCTATACGAGTCGCTAACATCAGCCCTCCGCCTCCTTCCTGAAGAAAGAGAGGCACTTACGACCAGCAAACAACTTCTCAAACGAAGAAACCTTGAAGCAACGGAGAACAGGGAACGATTCAGTGCGCTCCAGAAAGATATTCACGCTCTACCGAGACTTCAAAATGAAATGACCCTTGCTTCCTCGATTCATCAGAAAATTCAAGCTGAAAGAGACGAGGCAATGGTTGAACGGGCAGTCCTCGAAGACAAACTCGACCACCTAACGCGTCTGAAAGCCGAGATGAGAATCAAAGAAGAGTCTCTACGTAGGTTAAGAGCAGAGAAATCGACCTACGACGAGCTGGCGACAGCATTCGGCAAGAACGGCATCCAAGCATTAATTATTGGGGCTGCCATCCCTCAGCTAGAGGATGACTCCAATAAACTCCTTGGTCGCCTTACCGAAAACCGAATGTTTTTGAAATTAGAACTCCAACAAGGCAAGAAAGATAGCAAAACAGGACTCCCCTCAGAATCTCTGCAAGTCCTAATTTCAGATGAAGTCGGAACTCGAAGCTATGAGACTTTTAGTGGAGGAGAGGCGTTCCGAATCAACTTCGCGTTGCGTATCGCACTATCCAAACTTTTGGCTCGTAGGTCAGGCGCACCACTCCCGATACTCTTCATAGACGAGGGGTTTGGTACCCAAGACGCCGTTGGCCAAGAACGACTTAAGGAGGCTATTCAGTCAATCCAAAACGATTTCGAGAAAATCATTGTGATTACACATGTCGAACAAATCAAGGAATCATTCCCTGTACGGATCGAGGTAAGTAAGATTGACGGCGCCTCCACTTTCTCAGTAGTATGAAAATGATCAATTGAGGAGTTCCAGATTTGCCTTCAGATAGACACTTAAATAAGCCTAAGCTAGCCAATGTCATAATACAAAAGCGACAGGACATCGCGAAAGATCTCTTCTTGATGTGGATTGATAAACCGGAAGGCTACACCTTCAAGGAGGGTCAGTACTGTACGATAGGCTATAACGGAATTGAACGCGCCTATTCTATAGTGTCAGCTCCCCACGAGGAGCTTCTGGAATTGTTCGTGGAAGTAGTCCCACCACCTGAAGGAATGCTGACGCCTCTCCTAGAAAAACTGGACGTAGGCGACTCGGTTACTATCCGCCCACGCGCTAAGGGCATTTTTACCTTTAGACCCGCCAAGCCTAATCAATTGTTGGTGTCCACGGTCACGGGGGTAGTTCCATACGTCAGCTACCTACGAAGTTACATCCATCTCGGCAACGAGGGTCACCATTTTTTCGCTTTACAAGGGGGGAGTTACGTTGACGAATTTGCCTATGACGGCGAACTGAAATCGCTAGCGGAAGAACGCCCCGATCTGCTGACATACGTACCTACTATTAGCAGGCCCACCGAAGACCGCAACCAGGGATGGAACGGCGAAACAGGGCGTGTGAATGAGATAGTGGAACGATACGTAGACAAATTCAGCCTGACTCCCCAAGACACTCTTATATACGCATGTGGACACCCTGGCATGATCGAAGATGTTAAGGATCGCATGGTGCCAAAAGGATTTACCGTTGAAGAAGAGCGCTTTTGGAAAGATGATTAGCCAGCAAAACGAGTTTGTCCTCAATCCTGCACTAAATCTACTTGCTGCATGTCTCTATTATGGTCAAAGGTGTCCTCTTCACCGAACTCCTAATTATCCCTACTCTATTCCTTCCGATACTTTCTCGCGTCAAGTAGAATACCCCCACCACCCGATCCAGTAAGGTCAATTTACATGACCACGCCTGCGCGACAACAGTATCTGAGTATCAAGAAGGCACACCAAGGAGACATCCTGCTTTTTCGTATGGGGGACTTCTTCGAGACTTTCGATGACGATGCGCGTCTCATCTCCCGCGAATTAGAAATAGCACTCACCTCCCGAGAGATGGGACGAGGTCAGCACATACCCCTGGCCGGCATTCCGTACCACGCGCTTGAACCATATCTGGCCAAGCTTATTCGAAAGGGACACCGAGTCGCTATTTGCGAGCAGACGAGTGATCCAGCAACCTCCAAGGGTCTGGTTGAAAGAGCAGTCGTTCGAGTAGTAACTCCAGGCACAGTCATCGAGGACTCCCTATTGGAAAAAGGAGTTAACAACTTCTTGGCCTCCGTGATAGTAGATTCTCAATTTGCCGGCCTAGCTTACACGGACATCACGACGGGGGAGTTTGCCACGACCCAAGTGTCTACTGCCGAACTCCCGGCCGAAATCGGCAGGCTTTCACCCTCGGAGATCCTCATCCCTGACGGCCAGCAAATGCCAACAGAATATGCCAGCCTAGTAACATCCTTGAACTCGGACGCTTTCGACCGTCAATGGTCTACTGAGACCCTGATGGAACAATTCGGCGTGACTTCACTGGAACCATTCGGGTGTGATGGCCTACCGCTAGCAACGAGAGCCGCAGGCGCCGTTGTTGAGTACCTGCGAAGGAATCAGAAGGCCGCACTCGGACAACTTAAATCTCTTCATACATATTCAACCACCTCATACATGACACTTGACACTCAAACACGACGCAATCTTGAACTATTCGAAGGTGGCCGTTGGAGGAACCCAGATGCTTCTCTGCTATCGATTTTAGATCACACTCGGACGCCAGTAGGACGCCGTTTGCTTCGAAAGTGGCTCGGCCAACCCCTGCTTGACATCAATGAGCTTCTAGCCAGACAGGATGCAGTTTCCTGGTTCCACAGCAACGGTGTCCGCCGAGACAGAATTATATCGCTGTTAGAGTCCATGTCCGACATCGAACGCATCACCAATCGCGTATGTGCCCGAACCGCCACGCCCCGTGACCTCGTAGGCCTAGCACACACTCTGAGCCTAACTCCCCAACTACGGATTTTGCTCACACAAGATGAAGATGCTGACAATGTTGAAGATCTCGCCAGTCGCACTGTAGACAATAAAGATGTCGTAGACTTAGTAGTTCGCGCAATTTCGGACGACCCTCCGGCCTCAGTTGGCGACGGTCAAGTAATTCGTAAAGGCTTCTCTCCCGATCTAGATACCTTTCGAAACTCTTCACTCAGCGCCAAATCCTATATAGCCCAGCTTGAACACGAGGAGCGGGAGCGCACCGGCGTAAGAAACCTTAAGGTCGGATACAACAAGGTGTTCGGATACTACATCGAAATTAGTAAATCGAACCTTGAACACGTGCCTGCGGATTACGTCAGACGTCAGACGCTCGTCGGAGGAGAACGATACATCACGTCTGAAATGAAAGAATACGAGTCATTAATCCTTAATGCCCAAGACCAGATAGATGAGTTAGAACATTCGATTTTCAGACAGATTTGCCAACAAGTCGGCGACGCAATTATATCGATAATGACTACAGCCAAAGCGATTGCTGAGATTGATGTCTATTGCTCCCTAGGAGAGGTCTCATCCCAACAGGGATACGTGAAGCCCGATCTGGACGAGAGTGACGTCCTTGAGATCGTGGAGGGTAGACATCCTGTAGTAGAGCAGTCTCTACCCGCCGGGGATTTCGTACCAAACAGCGTGAGATTGTCCGCTAGTGACGAGCAACTTATCATCCTGACCGGACCAAATATGGCGGGTAAGTCAACCTACATAAGACAAATCGCAACCATAGTGTTGATGGCACAGATCGGCAGTTTTGTTCCAGCAAGGTCCGCACGCATCGGAATAGTAGATCGGATCTTCACACGGGTTGGTCTACAGGATGATCTGGCAGAGGGCCAGTCAACTTTTATGATCGAGATGATCGAAACAGCATCAATATTGAACCACGCAACCCCTCGATCTCTTTTGATATTGGATGAAATAGGCAGAGGGACCAGCACCTACGACGGTCTGGCTATTGCACGCGCAATCGCCGAGTACATCCACAATCATCCCCGTCTCGGATGCAAAACACTTTTCGCAACCCACTACCACGAGTTGGTTCAGCTAGCCGAATTACTGCCACGGGTTCGAAACTACAATGTTGCAGTCTCTGAAGAAAACGACAAGGTCATTTTTCTTAGGAAAATTGTTCAAGGCGGAGCTGACAAGAGCTACGGAGTACATGTTGCACAACTCGCTGGGCTGCCAGGGGGAGTGATTACCCGAGCTTGGGATGTGCTCAGAGATCTAGAATCTACTGCAGCATCCTTTGGGGTAGCGAACGAAGGAAAATCCGAATTTAAAACGAACAACTCCATCAAATCAGATCACCAACAACTTTCATTTTTGACACAAACCTCTCCCGTCATCAAGGCCTTATTGGATCTAGACATTGCCTCCATGACGCCACTAGAGGCCATTACCAAACTCTACGAATTGCAGGAAAATGCTGGACTAGACAGTTAAGCGACATGGCCAAAACTCGGTCTGAATATCGAATCTCTTGATCCTTAAATACGTGCCAACCCTAGCTAAACTGCCTGTCTTCTCATAAATCGGATTTAATCTATGCAAGCCCACTTGAAAACCGTTCATGTAGTACCCACTTACCTATAATCCTACCTTCACACGGATCCATGAGGCCCATACGACAACCTCCGTTTCTTGACGAATCTCACCCTGAATACTATTCTTGCCCCATACTATCGATAGCGGCCCTTGAAAGTGGAGAGCCCTTTGCAGACCAGCGCACTTCCGCAAACACCAGCTGAGCTAAGAAGCCTCATACGCCGAGGGGACTTGGTTAGGCCTACTGCCGGGATGGCTCCAGGTTATGTCCAGGCAAACCTTGTTATTTTACCCAAGGATCTAGCATTCGACTTCATGCTGTTTTGCCAACGTAATCCGAAGCCATGCCCTTTGCTGGAAGTAGTTGAAGCAGGTTCCCCGGAGCCATCACAAATGGCGCTTGGAGCTGATTTACGGAAGGACGTGGGCAAGTACCGCATCTATGAGAATGGGACCATGATTGATGAGCCCGAGGATATCTCCGATATATGGAAAGAGGACCTGGTTTCATTCTTGATAGGGTGCAGCTTTACTTTCGAGGCTGCGCTTTTGGATGCAGACATTCCGCTCCGGCACATTGAACAAGATAGCAACGTCTCGATGTATATCACATCAATTCAAACTGCGCCTGCAGGTGCTTTCTCTGGCCCTATGGTAGTTAGCATGAGGCCTATCAAGCAGGACAAGGTGATCAAAGCAGTAACAGTCACCACCCGCTATCCATCGGTGCACGGCGCACCGGTCCATATTGGAAATCCGTCGGCCATCGGCATACATGACATAGCTACTCCCGACATTGGGGATCCTACAGATATACTCGACGACGAAGTTCCTGTTTTTTGGGCATGTGGTGTCACTCCTCAAGCAGTGGCTATGAATTCCAAACCATCATTAATGATCACCCACTCCCCAGGGCACATGTTCATAACGGATAGCCCTGACGAAAAGTATTCGGTACTGTAAACATTCTTCCATTTCTATTCTTCAGACTCACTCACCCTCAGCAAGACGTGCTATGACAATAGAAGACATCGTCCTATCCCGCGACCGGCGCGGCATCTCAAAACTAAGGCATCATATCGCTGATGATTTTTGCGACCGAGCCGCACAGCTTGTGCTTGATCACAAGGGAACAGCCGTGATCGTCACAGGCTTTTATATCCTAACTGCAGATGCACCAGAGACGGACGGTCCGCCGGGCGCAGTAGCCATAGGAAACGCGCTAACATCGCTTGGTTACAATGTCGTGTACGTGAGCGACCTACACCATCTACCAATGCTCCAAGGCCTGATAGGATCTAACGCAAAACTGATCAATTTCCCAATCACAACCGATGACTCTTCAAGACTTTTTGCTGAGGATTTGATTCGGGAACTGAATCCATCAATCTTAATTTCAATCGAACGCTGCGGTATTAATCAACAGGGTTCCTATCGCAACATGCACATGAAGGACATATCCTTGTTCACTGGCAAAACCGACCATCTATTTACAAATCATTCCGCATCGATTGGTATTGGAGATGGAGGCAATGAAATCGGGATGGGCAATCTGAAATCAGTGATCCCCGATATTCCAACTCTTACTGAGCCATGTGTCACCACAACAACTGAGCTTGTTCTGTGCAGCGTCTCCAACTGGGGAGGCTATGGTTTGGTTGCGTCTTTATCAAAGAAAATCGGCCGAGTTCTGTTGCCTTCAGTAGCTGAGGAACGGGACCTAGTTAAACAAACTACTGACCTCGGTGCTGTAGATGGCATGAGTACAAAGCAGGAGTATAAAGTTGACGGTTTCACACTAGAAGAGAATAGTGCAGTGGTGGCAGAATTACACGAAATTCTCACTGCGGAGGGAATCTCCTCTTGAGGCAAACTGCTCAGGCAACAAGTAAGCCAGCCAGGGTATGAGAAGAGTCGCCGAAGGGGACAATTGCTTCTGGGTGCGCAGGCTTGGCCGGGACTCAGCAATATTGAGAACTAACACAACAGCCACCCAAGAACTCAAAACGTTACGAGGTGTATATGTCCAGTCCTGTTCTTGGAATCGGCACTAAATAACGTCTACGATAGTCTATACACTTAGGCAAATCTAAGTCTGCTTTTCGCACACTTCAGGAGAATTTCTATGAGCGCCCTTCAAAAAAGCGCCTTCGGGAGACTTGCCACCAATCGGGGAAACGTCAATGTCACTGGGTCTATCATCGACAAAGAT
The DNA here is from genome assembly GCA_030754315.1 of SAR202 cluster bacterium. GTDB lineage: Bacteria > Chloroflexota > Dehalococcoidia > Lucifugimonadales > JASMAO01 > JASMAO01. The sequence goes on along the minus strand of JASMAO010000218.1, from coordinate 3,555 downwards.
TCTGGGGAACAGGTTCCAGCTCGTGTGCAAGTAACTGGAGCGTCCGGAAATTTTATTGCTCCAGATAACGCCATCCAAAAAGTCGGGCAAGGCGCACCATTCTTCTACTCTGATGGAAGATTTGCCGTCACCGTCAACAAGGGACCGACCCGCGTAGTGGTGGAGCGCGGGACGGAGTATGTCCCAACTACAATCAACCTTGAAGCTCCCAGCCATGGAACCGTCACGGTGGATATCGAAATCGAGCGATGGTCCGACCTAGGAAACCGCGGATGGCATCCAGGCAATACCCACATTCACTACGATGAGAAGGAAACCCGCCCCGACGAGAGACTACAACTTGATCCCCGGGTCGAAGATCTCAGAATGACCGCAGTCAGCATCCTAAAGCGATGGGATTTCGACTACGCAACAAACAAATACACCCCGGGAATGCTGACGGAATTCTCTTCTGACCATCACCATGTTCAGTGTGGAGAAGAGAATCGTCACGATGCACCAGGCAGAACAAGCGGCTACGGACACATCATGTTATTGAACATACACAATGTGGTAGATCCGATCAGCCGAGGCCTCCTAGTCGACTCTTTCGATCCTGACTACCCTCCGTTGTCATATGCCTGCGACGATACACGCAGGCAGGGGGGCATCGTTATTTGGTGTCACAACGGGCAGGGTATGGAAGCACCCGTTGCAGCCGCTCTGGGAAAGGTGGATGCTTTCAACCTGTTCGACCCCAACTGGGCGGACGCCGAGTACGATATTTATTACCGAATGCTAAACGCCGGAATAAAGCTACCGGCTTCAACAGGGTCTGATTGGTTCGTTTGTTCCGCCAACCGAGTTTACGCATACACGGGAGCCGAGTTTGAGTACGGTGGATGGTTAACCGCTCTAAAAAACGGCGCTACGTTTATAACAAACGGCCCGGCATTGTCCTTGGAAGTGGATGGCCAACTGCCGGGAGCAGAGGTGAATGCAAAGCCGGGTCAAAATTTGTCCTCTATAGCATCTTGGACGTCACACTACCCTATTTCCCGGGCCGAAATTTTGTACAACGGCTCCGTCGTCGCTTCTAATTTCTATCCATCAGGAACAAAGATGGGCAACTTGAAAGCAGACATATGCGTGCCTGCAGATGGCTGGATCGTTGCCAGACTTTCCAGTAGCACACGAGATAGCTTTTCCCAGCCGATCTTCGCACACACAAGCCCTGTCTACATAAAAACAGGCTTAAAAAGCGCCGAGATGAAAAATGCAGCGGCCTTCTTCGATCAGGAAATTGAGGATTCGTTAATATGGGTCGGCACAAAGGGCAAATTCTATAATAACCGTCATCGCAAGGAAGTCATCGACCTGTTCCGAGAAGGGCAGCAGGTATACAAATCAATGCTCAAATAAACAAGCTATGTTGGCCCACCATCCTAAATTATTGGAAGAGTCTGACCAGGCCAAACAACATCCGTATTGACAGGACGATGATACGATCTGTAACCTTTGATCCTATGCAAGAACAAGTCTGTAGAACAGTGACCGCACACTAGGCAGGCGCGAGTGGACTTCGGCTTTTCAGTACCTTCAGGCGGACCAAACGCGACTCCAGAGATTATTACTACTCTCGTCGGGCGTGGCGAGGAATTGGGCTTCTCCTATGTAGGCATACCAGACCATATAGTCATACCCAAGAATATAGAATCCACATACCCTTACAGTGAAGACGGCGCCTTTAGCGGTTCTGGCCATATTCTCGACCAGCTGACAGTAGCGTCCTTCATAGCGGGCCAAACCTCGAAAACGCGCATTTTGACATCCGTTTTGGTACTCCCTCACCGAAGCGCCGTGTTGACAGCTAAGATGCTAGCTTCGATAGACGTACTCTCAAATGGCCGTCTCACGGTGGGGTGTGGAGTCGGTTGGCTGCAAGAAGAGTTCGACGCAATCGGCGCGCCAGCATTCGGTAAGCGTGGGCTCGTTTCGCATGAATACATATCCTCCTTCAAAGAGCTGTGGACAAGTAGCAATCCTTCCTTCGATGGCGAATACGTCCGCTTCACAGACATCACCTTTGAGCCCAAACCGACTCAAAAACCGCATCCCCCAATCTGGGTCGGAGGAGAAAGCCCCGCCGCACTTCGTAGAGCTGCGGAGCTTGGTGATGGATGGTACCCTCTCGGCACCAATCCTCGTTTCCCCATACAAACAGCTCAACAGCTTTCCAACGCCCTTGACACGATACATAGACACGCAGAGAATTTGGGTCGCGATCTCAAAAAATTTGATTTGGCTTATAGTTTCCAGAATAGTTTCGCTGGCACCTCAGAACAGGTCATCGAAGAAATACGAGCATTCAAAGCAGCAGGGGTAGAACATCTAATGGTTAGCTTGGGCGCCACTTTCAGCGCCCCCGTGGCTCATACCCTCGAACGTATGGAGCACTTCGCATCTGAAATCGCTCCTCAAGTCAATTCATAGGAGTATCCAATTTGAAAGCCGTATACATTACTGAACATGGGGGCACCGAGGTATTAAAGTATGGAGATCTCCCGGAACCGATAATTGGGCCGACTGACATCAAAGTCAGGGTCAAGGCCTGTAGTATAAATAGGGTCGACGCCTTCACCCGGGCTGGCATAAAAGGCACTCGGCTTCGACTTGCCGATCCTCACATCCTTGGTGGAGATGTTGCTGGTGACGTGGTTGAGGCTGGTGAGGCGGTCACCCGTCTGAAAGCTGGTGACCGGGTGGTCGTACTACCCCGGGTTACTTGCGGACAATGCCAGTTCTGTATCTCAGCGGATGACGAACTTTGCACCAGACCACGCCAGTTGGGCACAACCATGAACGGCGGATACGCCGAATACGTGGGTGTCCCAGCAGTTAACGCCGTTAAAATTCCTGACACACTGGCATATGATGAAGCTTCAGCACTCCCCACCGTCTTTGTCCCTGTATGGAACATGCTCCTGCGCCGGGCTAGACTTCAATCATGGGAAACTGTGCTTGTCCTATCGGCGTCGAGCGGAGTTGGTTCCGCAGCAATCCAAGTAGCCAAGAACGTCCTAGGTGCCACAGTGATTGCAACTACAAGCACACAGGAAAAAGCTCTGAAAGCTAGGTCACTTGGCGCAGACGAGGTGATTGTTTACACCGAGGAGGACATAGCTGAGAAATCGATGGCCGCAACCGATCACCGCGGAGTAAACGTCGTGGTCGACCACGTCGGATCCGATTTCTGGGAAATGGCTATGGCCTCGATGGCACCCGGGGGACGTTATGGAATCTGTGGCGTCACTACCGGATACCGAGCCGATCTTCATATGGGGTTGCTATTTGTACGTAGCCAGACGGTGTTCGGAGTGTACATGGGCCGGAAAGAGGACTTCCGTCAGGTGGTTGATTCAGCATCCAAGGGCCTCATCCGAGGAGTTGTGGATCAAACATTCCCACTAGCCGATACCGCGGACGCACATCAAGCATTGGAAGATCGAAACTTCTTTGGGAAACTCGTCATCACTGTGCCATAGGACTTCCCGTCCACTTCACAAACGCGGGGGA
>JASMAO010000217.1 GCA_030754315.1 SAR202 cluster bacterium | reverse complement strand
TAAGTTCCATCGTTTATACGAAGGGTTACCTGACCCACGAGTAATGGTGCGTGAGACGATTGGAAAACTGTTGCCAGGACGTGATGTCGTTATTGCTGATGAGGACGGTGAGCGTTATGGAGATGCCGTGATTCGCACCTTTGTTCAGGGAGACGCAACGGCGCTGCATCGAGACAGCGCTATGAATTATTTCAAGGGTTGGATGGTGTCGCAGTTCCCGACACAGTTTTCGGCCTTGGTAACTTATCAGATGTCTGAATCAGGTGGTGATCTGTCTGTTTTCAAAAAGAGGTGGACACCAGAAGACGATGATCGCAGGGTGGAAGGTTCTACAGGCTACCCGTATGCGGTTGTGGATGGGGTAGACCAGTGTACATTCCGACCAAACGTCGGAGATCTATACATTTTTCATCCCGAAGTATTTCACGATATCTCTGCTTGCATTGGATCAACGAATAGGATCAATCAAGGGATTTTCTTTGCGATCTCGCCGACTGACAACCGAGTGGTGAAATGGGGATGATTTCGCGCTGCTCTTAATTTACACAACGTGATGAGGCTAGTGTAGACGGGTAGTGTTGCTTATATGGCAAAGTAGAGTATTAGGCCTGCGCTAATTACCACCGCGCTTTCGATATAGGCGACGCCTACGTTCCTGTCTTTGACTAGTTCGTCCGATATCCGGGTGCTTGGAAGTAATATTCTGTCTACTAACACTCTGATAATGAAGAGTAGCACGAAACCAGCGATGGCAAACGTTGCGAAGCCTATCAGGCTGTCTTGCCAGCTAACGAATTCCCCGAATACGGCTTTGAAAACTACGATTCCCATGGCGATCAAGTTACCCGCTAGAGCGACACCTACCGCTACGTTGTCTTTCTCAATCTCGCTGTGGATGTCGAAGCGTGTAGTGGCCTGATAGAAGAGGACATAGAGTCCTAGAACCACTAGACCTAGGCCGAAGAAGACTACGGATCTAATGGCGCTGTCTGCAACCGAAATGCCAGTAGAGGCATCCGATCCTGTGCCAGCTATGGAAGCTGCTATTACAAGGCCAACCCCAACGTAGACACCCATTTCAACTGCGCCTGTTCCAGTGTTCTGGTCCTCAATTATCTCTTTCTCAGTCTCGAATTTGTATAGAATCAACTTGTCCACTAGAATCCTGGCTACGTTCAGCGCAATTATTCCTCCTACGGAGTACAAAAATACCTCAAGGACGTTCCAACCGAACTCAGACGTGAATGTGTAAACGTTATCTTCTACTACAGTGAGGGGTTGATATAGAGCACCGACAAATGTGGCGACTATTCCCAGGTAATATCCTGCTATGCTGAGAGCAAGAGCGTGGTTGTCTTTGTTGCTAAGTTGGTTATTTATCTTATAGGGCGTTAGAAGATCTTGTGCCAGTTTCCCCAGCGCGAGGATTACGATCCCCATACCGACGTAGATTAAGCCACGCGGGAACAATTCTAGTGTGTTAATGAAGGAATCACCCATTAGACGTCTCCTATGAAGTTTCTATTGGTTGTAAACGTTAACGCTGTCAAATGGTAGGATATCACTTACGTAGACTTCAAATGGGACATTGTCCCATTTCACCACAGAAAGAACCTTGGATTCCGGATCTGATGTGAATTCCCAGAACCAGAAACCGTCGCCTTCTCCGAGTCCGCTGTCAAAAAAGAATGCTTCGCCACTGTTTTCGTAGTGGTAGGTGGCGCCTTCAAATATCAGGGTATTGTCTATGGATTCCTCTTCGTCCATTCGAAGTAGGACATCTTTGGATATCCCAGCCTGATCCAGCCCGATTGGTCTGGCATCCTTCCTCACAGTCAAAGTGGGGCCTGTATGAGTGGGCCATTCGACCCAAACACGCTTGTCTCCATCCACACCGAGTACTTCATGCCACTCAATGGATCCACTTGTGTAACGATTTCTTTTTTCCACAAGAAAGTAAGCATCCTCGAATTCTAGGTACGAGCCAGAAATCGTAAGAAGATCGCCAGGCCTCGCAGCATGCACACTTTCGTCAACCGGTCCTGACCGAACCGATTTATCGGTTTTTTTGAAAAGCGACCTAAACATTACTGACTGTCATTGTAGGGACGTCACTAGCCTTGGTCAAACACCGGCAAGATCGATCAAAATCGGCTCAGTAAATCTGGGGTTCTTTTTTTATTGGGAGTTAAGGCATCTCGTTGATGATTTGCAGGACGTAACATAGAGTTTATGGATTACTCGTAACGAAGCGCTTCTGCGGGGTAAATTTTTGAAGCTGCGCGCGCTGGTAGATATGTCGCCAACAGCGCAAAAAAAAGTGTCAGGCTAAGTATCAGACCTATTTGAAGCAACGGGACCGAGAAGGTCATGTTGGAGAAACCAGACTCATCGCGGATGTCTGTCACAGCCTGCCATGACAAGATCAAACCGGTGATTGTTCCTATTGCCATACCAAGTATTGAAATGAATGAGGATTCTAGTAGAAGGCTTAACTGGATCATGCTAGGTTTGTATCCAATAGCACGGAGGACTCCTATTTGCTGCCGCCGCTCAACGACGGCACGTGTGCTCAAGACGCCGAGAGCAGCTATTCCAACGAATAGACCCAATGCCATGAAGGCTGTAAAAAGCCGCATTATCGATCTAGATGAGGCGAATTCAGCGTTTAGAGATTCCTCAATTGAGGAGGCTTCCATGCCATGCTCTAGGAATGCTGATTGTAGACCCTTCACGGTCTTTTGTGCTCCGGATGGTTCGGTCATTCTGAAACTGTAGGTCTCGATCGGCACGTTGAAAGGTAGCACTTTTTCAAGGGCCATCTTCGAAGCGATTATTCCAATGCTTCCCGGTGCTGTTTGCTCATGTACTCGGTCCAGCACGCCGATTATTGTGAGGTTGAGCGTAGACCCTGTCGACGGGTCTCTGATATCTATGTTAATTGGGGGCATCGTTGTATCGGAGTATTCGATACCCTCTATAGTTCTCGGTGTTTGCTCCCCCCTGTCGTTTTGAGTGTCTTCTAAGACAAACCCGCCAATAACCACTAATGTTGGGTCCTTTTGCACAGCTGTTAATACATCTTTGTTGGTCGGACCATATCCATTCGCAATCAGCTTGAAGTCAAATGCACTTCCATTCAGATATCTTTCATCTGCCGCTCGTATACGAATGCTGTGCCATTTCTGGTTATTTCCGCCTTGCTCACGCATCTGTAGCCTTGCAGAGGTATAGCCGCCTACAGCCTCAAAATCGGAACTGTTGATACCAATTGCGTTTTGTATGTCCGTTTGAATGTCGTCTATGGGAGTCGCAATATTGATCCGACCAATTATGTCCCAACCGCCGGTCATTCTCCTAGTTTCCACAAACTGAGTTCCGAACGTTTCCGTTAGAACTGACATTACCATGAGAGTGAATATGACCAACGCGAACATGGAGAGAGTCATACCCGTTCGGAACTTTGCGTTGAGAGGGTAGGCCACGGCAGTAATCAGGATCGGCCGCATCTGTTTGACAGTCCCGATAGTCGACGACAGGAATCGCAGTAATGGATCTGCGTTGTACATGACCGTCCATACCGACGCTCCGACCATAGAAATGCCGGAGGAGAACATAACTTCGGGTCCACCCTCTAGGTTTCTTATGAGGGGTTCTAGAAAGGTGCGTTCCGTAATGCTCGATGGAATCATCCAAAACAGGAGCACTGCTATTCCAGTGCCCGTGAACACGATGCGGTCTCGCAGTTCCCCGTTGATTGATGGCAATCGTTTCAGGATCGTCCAAGTCATCAGACCAATACCTGTGAGCGTCAGGCTGACACCGCCACCGAAGATTGCTGTCCGGTCCCACAGGACATGGTTGAGTACAATAAATGCGATTCCAAATATAAGAGTCAACCAACCTTTGACAAGAGCTGGCCAGATCAGCCGGATGATTGCTACAAGTATTATGAACAACCACACTACAGGTATCAGGGTAAGTAACGCGAAAATCAAATTGACAAGAGCTGGTACAAAATCGAGCCTACTAAGAAATTGCCCGGTTCTGTACAAAAATCCGAGTGGCTTGATTAATGCTTTAAACACATCCAAAAGCCTCAAACGCAAACCTGGTTGATTGGTTGGGAATAGCCGTTCTGGGAGATCCCTAATAGCCGCAACTATATTTAGATTACTAACCCGGTACGCCGAAGCTGCTACTGTTCCAAATGTGATAACCATCCCTAATGTGTAGGAAACGATGATAGTGCGTGGTTCGAAGTGAATAATTAACCTGAATGAATCGTCTCCTGAGGCAAAGACAGTGTTTAGGGTTCGTATCATTAAGGCACTAACAATTAGACCAAGGATGACCCCAATAGCTGCCGAAACGAGGGCATATGCTGTGCCTTCGAACGTGAACATTTGGATTAGATGTCGCCGTTTTGCTCCCACGGCTCTGGCCATGCCCATTTCAGATTTTCTGGCCCCGGCCAAGAGAACGAAGATCAAGAAGATAAGCAAGATCCCACTGGCGATCGAGAAGAGGCTGAATGTGATGAAGAATGTTGTTGCGAATGACCCGGCTTCATCCGCGCTTTGTAAGAGGTCATTTTTTATATCTAATACCCTGAGATCTGTTAAATCTGTGAATAATGTGAATATCTCCGAGGCTTGATCCTGAAGGCTCTCTGATTCCAAAGCTCTGAAGATGATAGTCGTAATAGAATCGTCTACGAGGTAAGCGACGAAATCTTCTGTCAGGTACGGGGTTTGGATTTCTTCGAGGAATCGAGTGAAATCGTTTTTAAGTGCGCCTCTAAGTGAATTCGCCTCTGTCTTTAATACCTCCACGACTTCAGCTTGGGCTAAGGCTTCCTTTAGAGAGGCAACAGTTTCTCGATTTGTGTACCTTATTCTCAGGTCTTTAGTCACCTCATCACTAAGATTGTTGCCCGACAGAACTCCTCCCCTATTAGATATAACAATTCTGTTGATTTTGCCTTGCTGACCAAATACGGTCTGGGTTTGGGTCAGGGTCATTACCAGGGTGGGTTCAATTCCTGCGAAACCGCCGTTTTCAACTACACCCTTGATAGTGAACGATATCGTCTCGTCATCCACGTACACATCAATCACATCGTTCGGAGAAAGATCGAGGGCTACTGCTGCTTCATGATTGGCATAAGTCTCCCTAACACCCAATTTGGCCAAATGAGCCGGCTCCCCACTTATTAACATAAAATCGGAAAATCCCGATAGAAACTGTGGATCTATGCCCACAAGATGCATTTGGCCGTCGCTAAGGTTGTTCGAATGATTGATTGATGGTACCTCGCCATCAAGCTGAGGCATCATACCGTCGACACGGTTGTCATCTGACCAGTCGTTACGAAGTTTCTCAAACCGGTTATATGGCATGTATAAGCGATCGAAGCTGTCACCCTGTCCGGCTCTGGTGGGAACTATAATTTCATCGATGTTTTTGATGTCGGAGATTGCAATGTTACGAATCGAGAAGCTGAGGGTGTCACCCGTGCCAAAAGCAGCCGATATGATTGTTGTACTAAGCATTACTCCAATAATAATTAATGCTGTTTGACCCGGACGTCGAGT
>JASMAO010000216.1 GCA_030754315.1 SAR202 cluster bacterium | reverse complement strand
ACAGTACCAGTTTCAACAGCAGGACGTGGAGTTGCTGTGGTTTTGATGCTTGGCGGGTTGGGTATATTCGGAGCTATAACGGCAAATTTAGCCGCCGTTTTCTCAAATGCGGGTGATCCTAACACCGAGGCTATTGCTGAGCTAACTCAACAGATAAGCGAGTTAAAAGCAGAAATATCGTCCACTAAGCAGTAAATACGTTGGGATGGTTATATTTCCACAGGCACGACAGGCTATGAATCAGTACAGCTAGTGGCAGGGCATACCCCCTAGGCTATACTGCTCCTGTTCGAACCAGAGGAGGAATATGAACGGAATTTTTTGGGTAATTTTAATAGCTTTGATATTGGATTTCGCTATTGGATTATTCTCAACTATTCTCAATGTGCGCTCTTTGAAGTCAACACCACCATTTGAATTAGAAGACGTATATAAGAGCGAAGAGTATCGGAAGTCACAAGAATATACGCGTGTGCAGTCTCTTTTCGGATTAACAATTAGCACCTTTAAGTTAGTACTTTTACTGACATTTTGGCTTTTAGGAGGATTCAATTATATTGATCAAACAATACGTCTCATGGGTTGGAATGAAGTCTGGAACGGCGTCGCGTTTATCGGAATATTGGCAGCGTTTGTTGTGATGCTGGATATACCATTAAGCTTATATTCCACTTTTGTAATTGAACAAAGATTTGGGTTTAACAAAACAACATACTCGACTTTCGTATTAGATACTTTAAAGAGCGTGTTCCTTTTAATAATCATTGGCGCTCCTCTCCTGATAGGTATTCTTTATTTCTTCGAATACACGGGCTCTTTATCTTGGCTGTATGTATGGGTATTTGTGACAGTTATATCATTTATCATTTCAATCATTGGTCCTATATGGATTATGCCGATATTCAATAAATTCACTCCACTGGAATCTGGCGAATTGAGAAATGCCATCGTTGAGTATGCAAGCGAAGTGAAATTCACATACGGAAACATATATGTGATTGACGGTTCCAAAAGGAGTGCTCATTCAAATGCATTTTTTACAGGGTTTGGAAAAACTAAGCGTATAGCCCTTTTTGACACGTTGATCGAGCAATTAAGCACAGATGAAATAGTATCCGTAATCGCTCATGAAGTTGGGCATAATAAAAAAAGACATATTGTGTCTGGAATGGCTCTAGGTGTTTTACATACAGGAGTTCTTCTATTCCTATTTTCCCTAGTGATGGAAAATCAATCATTGTTTGAGGCATTTTCGATGAAGAGCACGTCTATATATGCCAGTATTGTGTTTTTTGGCCTGCTGTTTACCCCTATTGAGTTGATTATTTCTCCGGTGATGCACTTTATTTCAAGAAGAAATGAATACCAAGCAGATCAATGGGCGGTAGAAACGACCACTAGCAAAAATAACTTGATATCTGGGCTAAAAAAATTGGCTGCTGAAAATCTTGCCAATCTTTCACCGCATCCTGCGTTTGTTATGCTCAACTACTCTCATCCACCGTTATTTAGCAGAGTTGAATCAATAAGCTCACTGCTTGGTTGTCAGAAAGAATCAGAAGCTTAAGAGTCCAACGAGGGATTGGTTAAACCGGGGCATAGAGATATTCTACTCATCTCACAATGGTTTATTGGAAGAGTTTAGTCTGGAAATGATATTGCCTTCAGGGGAGAAAAGAGAATATGGGATTGCGGTAACCGCAAAGAGTAGTTTGTGTTTTTCCTGTAATTACGGGAACCACGTTATTTCGGGAAAGGGTTCGTCCTTTCTCCAATGTCAGAAGCATTTTGAAAACCTGAGGTATCCTAAATACCCTGTCCTTCCCGTTGTTGCCTGTTCGGGATATAAAATTTTGGTATAGCGATGGGTTACATCTGGCCACTCACATCAACTGTGCCCATTGCCCACCGACCATGTCGAACCGGCGGTGTAGCTCTTTCACGAATTCGGCGGAGACAGGCAGATCACTCTCCACTAGATTGACATTTCCGCGCATGTGGGACGGGTTTCTAGTCCCGACAATGGCCGTGTCAACCTCCCGGTGCGCTAACACGAATCCCATGGCTGCCAGCATTCGGTCATCGGGTCCCTGTAAAACCGGCCCCATCCCGTCCACTACCTGTGCTCGAGAGAAGTACTCATCGGCGTATTCGTAGGGACTGCGCTTCACTCCCCAGGCTCCGTTAGCCACAGGACGTTTGATGATAATTCCCATTCCTTTGGACTGAGCAGGCCCGAATAGTTTTATACGTGCCTGCTGGTCCACGATGTTGAAGCTGGTCTGCAGGGTGTCAAAAATGCCGCTTCCCACGGCCCACAGCGCCGGCTCGTTGTCTCCACTGTAGCCCACGAATCGGGTCTTGCCAGCCCTTTTGGCCTCCAGCAATGCCTCCACGGCCTCCCCACGTTTCAGAATGTCCCCGTCGCAGGAGTGCAACTGCACAAGGTCCAAATGGTCTGTTCTCATCCGCTCCAAGCTTCGGTCGATGCTGTCTTGGATAGTCTGGGCGGACCATGGTTTGCCCGATGCACCGTTGGTAACATGTCCACACTTGGTCGCCAAAATGTACTCATCACGTCGGTGGGCGACGGTGTGGCCGACTAGTTCCTCGCTGATGTCGTAGCAGGCTGCCGTGTCGAGGAAGTTGATCCCATCGTCAAGAGCTGCGTTGAGGACTTGTCCAGCCTCTTTGATGTCAGTCAGCTTTAGCTCGTAGCCGATTCTCGCCAGGCCTGCACCGAGGCGGCTGACCGTGAGTCCAGTTTTTCCAAGCGGTGTCATTTGCATATTTGGCTCTCCTCACTGCATTCATGTTCAACCCGCGACCATACCACAACGTGCGCTGTTAGGTGTATGAATGTTAGCAACTAGCATGCTCCTCATCCCTTGGTTGGCCTTAGGAACCAAGAACTACACGACATAGGAAAGTCTGGATGGTGGCAGCTAGCAACCTATATCGTGTTCCTTGCAGGGTTGATAATTGGGAGGCTTGATATTCGAGTTTATGTTTGGGTGTGTTCCCGGGATGGTATGGTGGATACTATGGTTTATCAGAAAAGGTAATGGCGGCCCAAACAAATACGGTCCAAACCCATGCCAGGCTACCTCAACACAGGTTCACCACCAGTAGCCCTACCTCAGCCACCGCTCCCACTTGCGTACACGCCTGAAGCATTGTCTCGTGTGGTCTTCTGGCCCTTGCCAGAACTTCTCCATGACGTTTCCTGGGACCTACGACAATTCAACGTCGAGTATGTAGCGTGCCGCTGGTGAGATGCGCTCCCAAGTTTCGTTCCGTATGTACTCTCGCTGATCGAGATATTGCCTGTTCTCGCGTGCAGTAAAGTAGCAGTGCAGTGCCCGTCGCTTCTGCCCCTTGGTCTGGTTAATCGTGCCACCGTGCCATATGTTGCTGTTGAACACGGCTACTGTTCCTGCGGGAGCGACCAGGTGTTCTTCCTCTGGATGAGGCGCCATAACGTCTTTTAGGACGTCGCCCGGAAGTTTTGCGCGGTGGGTACCCGGTACCAGCCTCGTGCAACCATTCTCCTCGGTAAAGTCGTCCAGCAACCAGATAGTGTTGCATGCGTGAAATCGGCCATCGTACTCATCGGATGAGTCAGTGTGCAGTTCTTGGTGACCTTGACCGGGCAGAGCATCACGGGCGTTCAGGACCGAGAGTTTGAAGTCGCGACCGATGACTTTATACACCAACGCTAGGATCTTTGGGTGTGTGTAGATTCGGTCAAACTCCTGTCCCTTGTCTACAAGGGCGGCGAGGCGTCGTGTGCCTGGCTCTCCTCCCTCCTCCATTCCGGCAAGGGAGCCTTCCTCTTCCCAGAGTTTCTCCAAGCGACGACGGAGCGATTCCAGCCACTCGTCCCCAATGAGGCCTGGCAGCAGAGTGTAGCCTTTCTGGTCAAGCTCTGCCTTGCTCTGTTCAGTGAGGACGCTGTCAGTGGCGTCGAGGGTATCCAGCGCCTGAGTAATGTTCATGGCTTCTGTTCTTCTCCTACAGACGAGTTAAGCCCAGGGATGATGTTGGTTAATATACAAGTTTGGGGCAGGTGTAGTCCATGCTCTCTGTACCCCCCTGCTCTGTAGTGCACCCATTTGCCTATCGCATGCGCCCTTTTACCGTTTGGTATCAGGCAATCCGTCGAATATAGTTTGATCCCAATCTACCCATTGGAGGATGCCGCTAGCTTGCACGAAACGCATGTACGCCTCAACAACAGCTGGCGGTTGGGACACCTGTGCGGGGAATGCTGGGCCAGTGTCCATACCCAAGGCTCTTAGCATCATGCGTGCCACAGGCCCCTCTCCCATCCCCGCTGCAGGCATGCCCTCTGGACCAATTTCCTTGGCAGCAGGGTTGAATTCGAGCCGAGATTCCATCTCATCGCACTCATCGAACCGGCCCTGACTAACCAGTTCCCATTTTTTCAAAGATAGCCTTGGAGCTACGTTGCCCAGAAAGTCGGTAAACCCCTTGGATCCGATGCGAGCACCATGAGTGAATATCCGGTTGTTGTCGAAGAAATTGAGGCGGTCGCCTAGAACATGAATCATGCGTAGAAATTGCCGGTAGTCTGAAGTAGACCACTTGATCCCGACCATGTGCTCCAGAGTTGCAAATCGATCCAATAGACCATGGGAAAAATCGAAGCCTGGATTCGGCATGGCCCAAGGGGTATTGTAGGCGACAATCCCGATGTCCGCAGCGTCGTTCACGTACCTGTAGTGGTCAAAGACCTCCTGTTCGTTAGGCAACAGGTAGTGTGGTGGGCCCATTTGAATACAGTCGATGCCAGCGGTTGCAGCGTATCGAGCCTTGGAGGCAGCTCTCCGGGCACTGAGCTCGAATATACCCACTCCGGTAGCCACCTTACCTTGAGCCTCTTCGGCCAACAAGTCCGTCAAGGTGTACCACTCGTTGTCATCCAAAAAGTAGCCCTCGCCCATTCCGCCCGCGATCAATAAGACGCCGGATCCTTCTTTAAAACCACGATCGATGAGCCAGCGTAAGTGTACCCGTTGACGGTCTGTTAGTAGATTGTGCTCCTCATCATTGATAGTCGGCATTGAAAGGAGAATGCCCTGGATTCTATCTTTAAGAGGCATAGCCATTTGAGACTCCATGATATTATCGGGATAAGTTTTTATGATATCCGCATCTAAATGTCGGCGTTCAAGAAATAGTCAGCGCTTGACAATGATCATAATAGGCCGGTGCAAACCGTGTCTATATTGCAGAGAGAAGACGGTGTCGTATACAAATATACGTAAAGGCAAGGACTTTTTAGACGCACCGCTCGATGCTTAGCTTGGAAAGGACCACGCTCCAGCAGGATATTCCTCTCGTCGATCATTTGATATCCGCACCCGTGTCTAATGTGGTATGTTTACGAAAGTATTCTGGGGGTACTAAAGCCGAGAAACTGAGAGGATGATTATGGTAGATACACCTATACTGGCTGGTGAACCGTTCAGCCCTAAGAAAACCCAGGAGATAGTGGATCAGTTTCACAGAGATGGGTATGTGTACATTCCCAACGTGCTTACTGCTGGAGAGATCCTTGCTCTCAAGCAAAAGACTGATGAGCTTCTTGGCGATCCAGGCCTAAGAGAGCGAGACACTACAAACTCAGCAGACGGAGTGTTTGTCCAGTTGGAAAAACCAGACAACTCTGATGAAGCAATTCCATTCTTTCTCAGAAATACGATTGAACTGGACCAGATATATCGGGACATGTTGATGCGCGAGCCAATCTTCAGCCTGGCTGAAGCTATCCTGAGCTTCAATTACTACAAGGGTATGAAATTCGTCGGGCAAAACGTTATTCGGAACAAGCCAGGGCTGTCAATCGACACCTGGCATTTAGATGGGGATCTTCATTACCCTCTACCCGAGAGTATAAAGCGACACGATCCGAGGGTACATTTAAGGGTGTGGTGGCTTACGGTTCAGATGCCATTGACTGACATTGAGTCTGTAGAGTACGGTCCGACACAGTATGTACCTGGAAGTCATTATGCGGGTCGACATCCGCACGATCAGGAAAACCCCGAATTTGATGGAAAAGGTCCTGTCTCTGCTTTCTGTAAAGCGGGTGACATATACATACAGGATTCGCAGACCTGGCATCGTGGTGCGCCTAATACCTCGGATCGAACCCGATACCTTTTCCAGTCGCAGTACGCGGCGATTTGGCCTCGGAGGAGTGGACGCGCTTTGCCTATTGCAGAGGATGCACTGCATGGGGCGAGTGACAAATTTTTAGATTTGGTGGGACGCTCTGGTCCATTGTCAGAACCTGCACCGTTTAATTAATCAGGTGTTATCCAAAAGCCAAAGACCTGAAGGAAATTGGCAACAGGTCCCACACTTCGAATCATCTCGAAGTCACCGACGGGTATCTAGCTGATATTAGATATCCGATCCCGGAAACTTATAACAAGAGTATATGGCATCACGTGAATCGACATCTATGCAGTTTTTGTTTCGAAGCCCAATTCAACTAACTTAGACGCCATGCTTTTGAGGCGTGGTTGGTCGCTGTTGAGGAATGATTCAGGAAATCGGAGATGGAATTGAGTTTCATGATAGATCTTGCGTAGGATTTCAACCTCATCGATGTTGGCTGGTTCCGGGAAATATACCATTTGTATGTTGCTACGACCTGGACTGCCTCCAAAAGCTCCGTGATAGGCTCTGACGTCAAAGAACAGAACATCGCCTGGTTGAGTCTCCATGGGATAGCCTGGTGTGTTAGTGCCGGAGACGCCGAATGGCGTCAAGCTAGGGTCCAAATTCTGCTCATCCAGCGGTCGCAGCGGTCTATTGAAAGATCGGTGATGTGATCCTGGGATGATACGGAGGCAGCCGGTATCTTTTTCAACCGTGTCCATATACATAACAGCTTTGATTGCGGGGTAGGTCTTCAGTAGACCACCGTAGTCGTCAGCGTGCCAACTGCTATCGCCGACAAAGCGTGTTGCATTCGATGCGCCCCATATGGCACTGGTACCCAGGAGTTGCTCTATGGTCCCGTGTATCCTATCGTCTACCGCAAGGTTAGTCAGGGGAGCCGATGTTTCGCAAAATGGCTGGCAGGATTCCGTTTTCTCTCCAGACCAAGGCTGTCCGGCTGATGCCCGCAACCAGACTGCGTCAAACTCTCTTTGTACTGAGTTGACCTCGTCAGCAGAGAGCAATTTCCTCAGCACAAGAAACCCGAATGTTTCAAAGTGCAATACTTGTTCTGCAGTGATCAAATCGACCTCTCCCCTAGTTAATGTTATTCCATTTTCCACATGAATCGGAATGTTACAAGCTGGCCGGCAAGAATTATACTCATTAGTAGTGCTCCGTAGAGCGTGGACGTTTGTACGCTTAGAGTTTGTGCTAACCATCCTGCGGCCAAGCTGCCCATCGGAAATGCTCCCCATGTCACTATAAAAAAGCCGGAAATTCTCCCCCTCAAGTGGTCGGGGATGGTGCTTTGAATAGCGGCCTGGACACTTGTGTGGACGACTGGCATAAAAAGTCCAAGCATGGCCAAAATGCCAAAGCCTCCCATGAACCAGGAAGTTTGCGAAAGGATACCCATTAAAAAGATTGTAGCTACCATTCCGCTAACGATCAGCT
>JASMAO010000215.1 GCA_030754315.1 SAR202 cluster bacterium | reverse complement strand
GGACAATCCTACAGGCAGTTGGTCTGGAAGAATTCCGGGCGCAAAAATTGCCTCGGAACACGACCTTCGCTATGGTCACGGTCTTCTTGCACGGGCAAGTAGAGATTGGTCAAACTACTTTGTGGTCTCCTCCCCGAATGCTTACAAAGCAGCTTGGCCACACCTATCCCTCGAGCCGGAAAAAGTGGAGTACGCTAGTACTTTGGATTGGACCCATTTACAAACCATTGCAGACAAGGTGACCGACAAAATCAGGCTGGTGGTTGGTATTGGTGGTGGCCTCAGCCTAGACGCATCCAAGTATATTGCTTTGAAGAAAAAACTGCCATTAATCATTGTTCCTACTATTGTTTCAACAGGAGCGATTGTTCATAGCGTCTTTGCGAAATGGGAAGGACATTCGACTGTAGGCCACAGCTCGGATTGGCCCTGGATTAACTTTGAGTACGCCTTAATTGATTATGACGTTGTGTTGAAGGCACCGTATCATTTGAACACCGCGGGTTTGGGGGATGTATTGTGCGGTTATTCCGCGATTTCAGAGTGGCGTCGCAACACAAGGGTCGGCGTGGGAAAGTCTTTTGACGAAGGTATTGCATCCAAGACGATAGATCTTCAGGAATACATTGTGCGTGAGTTTCCGAAGACCTTAGATGGCGATGTTGGACTTACCCCGGA
Organism: SAR202 cluster bacterium; assembly: GCA_030754315.1. GTDB lineage: Bacteria > Chloroflexota > Dehalococcoidia > Lucifugimonadales > JASMAO01 > JASMAO01. The sequence continues at coordinate 9,420 of JASMAO010000215.1, read as the reverse complement.
TAGCGTACGTTTTATCATGAAGGCAGTGCAGCAACGCGATGATACGACGATTGACCACCCGAATGCTCCGGGAGCTGACCATTCTCTGTGGCTTGCAGCTGAGGAGATCAATTGCCGGACTTGGATCCACGGCGAATTTGTTGCATTGTGTGCTCTGGTCATAGCTTGGTATTGCAAAGAGAATCCGGAGATGTTTGCCGATTGGTTGGACATCTGTCGAATCAGACGTAAACCTTCAGAGATAGGTTTGGCGAAGAGTCACCTTCGTAGGGCTCTCGATTACGCACCAACATTTATGTCTGATTCTGCCCAAGGTCGCGACATATCTTCTATTCTTCGCCATGAGCCAATGAGCGAGGATCTATACGATACCCTGTGGGACTATTTAGAGAAAACTTAGAGTAGCCGTGCGGCAGGAAACCCGCAGGGAAAACCATTGGCAACAGGACGTGAGTTACCGCCTAAAACGGAATCCTCTACTTTCATGGTCTCCTTGGTTAATTGCAATACAGCGTTACTGGCTGGTTTGGTAATCTATACCTCGGTGTCCGGGAGCATTCGAGATCTCAAAGCCGGCATTATCGATGCCACAATTATCACCATGATTAGCCCAACCCCGGCATTCAAAAGGAGCGCGAACGAAGGCCCCACTTGCTCTGCGACCGCGCTAACAATAAGAGCTCCGAATGGTCCCGTGCCTATCGCCAGACTAACAACACCTAACGCCTTACCACGCATATCCTGTCGGGCCACGAGCATAGCGATCAGTGATTGCATTGAAATAAAACCGGCCAATCCAAGACCTATTGTGAGGACTAAGAGTAGAGACAATGTGTAGGTAGAAGAGACAGAGAATAGCAGCAGACCAATAAAACATGTAACAGTTCCTGCCAGGTATATACGACCGTGGTGAGTCACGTTTTTTAGTGACGCTATGAAAATCGAACCGATTAAAGTGCCGAGCCCAGACATCGCCTGTAGCAAACCCATATGTGCAGGGCCGACTCCTAGGATGTCTTTAGCAATTACCGGCACAATATGCATGTAGGGGAACAGTAGCAGGTTCATGATCACGGTAATTATTATCATCGATAATAGCGCTGGAGTAATTGCGACGTACTTCACACCATCGACAAGGGTTGCGACAATGCCGGCCTTATTTTGACTAGAATGGATGTGCTTATCGATCGAAAGCCCAGAGACAACCACAAGTGATGATACGAAAAGTGTTGCTGCTGCAAGGCCGGTGCTGGTCATTCCAAAGGCTGCAATTAAGGCGCCAGCCACTGCAGGGCCTATCATTAAACTGCTTCCAGCCCCCACCGAGTCCAACGCAACTGCATTTGTTACACCACGATTACCTAGGAAATCATGCGCTAGAGATCGTCTTGTCGGCATGTCTAGCGCATCGCCTGACCCTATGATTAGCATTAGAACGTGCGCGTGCCAGAACTCACCTAGTCCAGTTGCTAACAACACTACAATGATTGTCACTGAAGCCAGTCCAGTGGTCTGGGTAGTGATCAAAAGTCCTTTACGCACCGATGAGTCTGCCAACACGCCACCGACCAGACCAAGCGGAAACCACGGGAATATCCAACAAAAACCCACCAGACCCACGAACCATGGAGATCCCGTTTCCTCTAGCACATACCAACCCAATAGTGTGAGCAATAATCCACGAGAGGAAGTCGCAATAAAATTTGCTGACCAAAGCAATCTATAATTACGGTCTGTGAACGCTTGGAAGGTCCTAGGCATTGTCATTGGTGTGGTTACTCCGCTTCATTGCCAGTTGGAGTTTGGATCAAGCTAGGGGTCAAAGCAAGCATGATTTGGGTCTGGGTTACATTAATACACCTCTGGAATTTAGTTATGTGGTGTGGCTACTTCCCTTCCATCCCGTGAAAAATTGATGTGATTCAAGCTGTGATATCTTAGGTCGGATGAAAGGTTGAATGGGCACCGAATTGTGATATAACCTCAGGGTCTCGACTGTACTGTACTGGTTCAGATACCGGGGGCGTTTGTTTGAGTCCAGGGATGGACAAAAATGTCTGGTCAATCTAAGGAGGTTGATTTTACAAATAATTGTCACCCTCCCAGTCATTGGCTCAGACCTAGGTAAGGTAAGGAGAATCCTGTGGAACTACTGTCTTATGAAGCTGATGTTGTTGTCAGGAATGCGTATTTGGTTACCATGGATCCTGAAAGGCGTGTCTTTCAGTCTGGTGCACTTGCAGTCAAGAATGGACGTATCATCTCAATAGGGCCAGACAGAGAGATCGGCGTACAGTTTGAGTCGGTTCGTACAATTGACGCGGCAGGTGCTGCGGTTCATCCTGGCTTTATAGACAACCATAATCACCTCTGCCTTCATAACATGCGATGGGCATATCCAGAGATCCCAGATCCTATTCATTCGCCTGATCCAAGCGCCAAATCATATTGGGATATTTGTGCAGACGAGGTCGAGTATGCAGGCAGTAAACTGGCATCTTTGGAGATGGCTCGAAATGGCACTACCTGTTTTCTCGAAGCGGGTACGCTTACTACACCCGATGCTGGAGCGAAAGCGATAGAAGACGTTGGTATCCGTGGAGTATTAGGGGATCCATTTATTTTTGATGTCCATGAAGAGAGTGTTCCAGTAATTGAGCGGTATCCGCTTGATACGCAACGTGCATTCAACAGCTTAGGGAGCGAGTTAAAACGAAATAGGGATCCCGACGGCTTGGTAAGAGGTCACGTAAACCTACGGGGGATGGCATCGGCTTCGAAGGATTTAGAACTTGCTGCAGTCACGCTGGCTCAAGAACATGGTGTCGTATTGAATCAGCACCAGTCTTATCATCCTAACGATACCAGCAGCGATGATCGACTGCGTGGTTCTCATCCACTTGTCTACCTTTGGGAAATTGGAGCGTTGAGACAGAATTGTACATTCGCTCACATGAATATCATACGGGATGATGAGATAGATCCGATTGCAGACAGCTCTATGTCGGTTGTATGGTGTCCGGCTGCCTCAATGCTGCACGCTGTCGGTGGTACTTTCCATGGTCGTCATGCGGAACTGTATGCACAAGGTGTGAACGTTGCACTGGGATGTGATTCAGCCAACTGGACTACGGCTTTCGATATTGCTGAACAGATGGTTTTAGCAATACTCACGGCACGCGACAAGACGGGTCAAATTGGTTTGCTTACTGCAGAGGATGTATTGACCATGGCCACAATTAATGGTGCAAAGGCAGTAGGACTTCAGGATGAAATAGGCTCGTTGGAGGTAGGGAAGCGTGCGGATTTAGTGATACGTCATGATAATCTGCCAGAAGCCCAACCTGGTATGGATCCAATAAGGTCGCTTGTGCTATCGACCCGATCCAAGAGCATAGACAAGGTAATGGTGAATGGAGAAGTGATTGTCGACAACGGCCACTCTACCAAAGTTGATGAAGCAGAAGTATATGCACGCTCTCGCGAAAGTAGTCGCTGGCTAGCGGAACGCTGGACTATACCACCACTATCCCCTCGGTGGCCCCCTATTGCTTAGCCTTGGGTTAGTTTACAAGGTTACTGAAAAGATTGGTTTATTGTGGGTCACGTAGAGCTTTTCACCTCGGTTATGCAAATGTATGATTTTTTCCTTAATGTGAAACCGTTTATCAGAATCACCATTCAAATTCAGGTAGTTGGCAAATATATCGAATTCAATTAATCAGGTTATGTGACATAAGAGAGGCAAATGATGAATGGCAAAGTAGCCATAGTAACCGGTGGCGCAGGTGGAATAGGTTCCGCAGTGTGTCGTGCGTTTATTGCAGAGGGTGTGGCTGTAGGGATTGCGGACATGGATGCGTTGGGTTCGAACGAACTCGCCATGCATATAGAATCGAACGGTGGGGATGCATTGGCGGTGGAAGTGGATGTGTCTTTTGAAGAGTCAGTAAATTTTGCAACGCAACAGGTCGTTGACCGCTTCGGTCGCTTGGATTTTCTTGTGCACTGTGCTGGCAACAACATCCAGTCACCCATTCTGGATTTGACAGTTGAGGATTGGACCAGCGTACTCAATTCACATCTGACGGGGGCTTTTCTGTTCAGCAAGTCTGTAGGTCGACATCTGGTTGAGCAAGGGGAGGGGGGTAGAGTCGTTTTCATGTCGTCAGTTGCTGCTAGGGCACCGGTGCCGGACCGGGGTGCTTATACGCCATCGAAGGCAGGGTTAATTGGTCTGGCTGCTGTCCTTTCACTAGAATGGGCACCACACAATATCAACGTTAACTCGATTTGTCCTGGGGTGGTACTAACTCCAATGACCGACCTTGTATATACACGCCAACCTGAACTAAGAAAGCAACGCCTAAAAAGGGTGCCAGCCGGTCGAGAAGCCTATCCAGAGGAGATAGCCGACTTGACGATCTTCCTATGCAGCGATAAAGCGGTGCATATTAATGGTGCTGCGATCCCAGTGGATGGGGCGTTTTTGAACAATGGATTTATGGTCGAAAGGGGCTGATTGATGATCGCTCAATATTGCTTCATCAATGGCTCCTCAGGGACTGATTGGACTCGTTGCAAACAAGGATCAGGTGGTAAGTGACACGGAATTTTACTTAACGTTCGGGTAGTGGACCGGTAACCCGGTCGTGCCAATATCGTAACGTGTAATGTGCCAACGGCCGATGTTAGCACCCAGCAGAAAATCTCTGTTCTTGCCACAGAACGCAATGTTAGTCGGCGCCGCAATGAGGGTGCCTTGATAGTCCTCCGCAACTATGTCAGTCTGTCCAGATGGAGTATGTCGGTAAATGGTGTCGGGCCGATACATTGACGTATACAGGTTGCCATCTATGTCGAATGCCACGCCATCGGGCACAGTTCCGGGGAATTCGACCACGGTATTGACTTCTCCAGCGCTACCGTCTGGCTCGATGCGGACACGGTCTACTCTCGGGGGATTCAAGCTCATGGCTACGTATAAGGAACTGCCATCAGGCCCTAAGCAAAGGCCGTTAGGAAAGGTGTATAAATCGCGATTCCAAACTTCGGATTCCCCTCCGGGTTTAATTTTATATATGAGACCGTTATCTGCCTTCCAATCACCTGAATCGCAGACGTAAAGATTGCCTTTAGCGTCAAAAGCGGGATAGTTTGGGCATCTGAGAGGTTCTTGGATAGTGCCCGTTGAGTATTGACTGACGTCACCATCAGGCGTGATTTTTTGAATGCAGTGATTTACCGAGTCACAGGCGTAAATGTTATTCTTAGAATCGCATGCCAACCCGAGGATGAATCCGCCTGTGTCTGCGAACTGAGTGACCTGCCTGTTTTCAACGTCTATTCTGTAGAGTTGTCCTGCTTCACCGCCGGCATAAGCATAACCGTCAGGTCCCCATGCGATTCCTTCGGGGTGGTCAAGATTTTCGACAAATACGGATACCTGTGTGTCATTATCGAGCAGAGCCATGTGGATCTCCTAATTTGGCGGATAAGTCTCACTTTTCAGTTGCGGATTGATCCGTCCGCTGATGCGCCGGATCCGCTTGCCCAAGCGCCCAAAGCCATCATTCCTCCGTCGACGTTCACGTATTCACCGGTCATGAAGGAGGCCTTTTCACTGGCCAAAAACAAAACAACGTTTGCGACTTCCCGGGCGTCTCCCGTCCGTCCTAATGGATGAGTCATACCCCATTTTTCAATCGTGTCGTCTGGTTCACCGGGTTCCCTGGCAGCTTGAGCCCTGACCATTTGAGTGTCTATCGTACCCGGACAGATTGCCAAAACCCTGATGTTTTCAGATGCGTAATCGATGGCCATCTGTCTTGTCAAAGATAGTATCCCCCCTTTGCTTGCAGCATATGCAGGGACCCCTTTCATGGACTGTAGTCCCTGTACGCTGGCAGTGTTGATTATCACGCCTCCGCCCTGTTTTCGAATCTCGGGTATAGAGTATTTGGACATCAGGAAATAACTTTTGAGATTAACATTTATAGTCCTATCCCACAGTTCTTCAGGCGCATCCTCCACGTTAAAATAGGAGTCAGGTGATTGGATACCTACGTTGTTAAACAGGATATCTACTCGGCCGAAGGTTTCAACCGCGGTAGCCACAACATTATTACAGTCGGCGCTGTTTGAGACGTCGGCTAAGACTAGGAGGCCCCTAGAGCCCAATTCGTTAATTTCAGATACAGTAGCATTACCCACTTTTTCGTTTATGTCGGCAATGACCACATTTGCACCATTCCTAGCGAACTCAAGTGCGGTTGATTTGCCTATTCCGTATGCTCCCCCAGTTACAATGACTACCTTGCTATCGAACTCTCTCATGTGTGGCTCCTTATTGATTTGGCTTTGGTTGCATACGATATCAGGAGACTCCCGAAGAAGTGGTATCAAGTACACCCAGCCCGATTAACGCTTCAGCTACTCTGTTTCTGGAAGCTGCACTACTGAGGTAAGTCCACCATCCACCACGATGTGAGCGCCTGTCATGTACGATGACATATCAGAGGCTAGGAATAGCGCAACATTTGCGATGTCCTCCGGGCGACCATTGCGTTTGAGAATGCACATTTCAGCGATCCTGTCCCGTTCTTCCTGAGTTGTCTCTCCCCATATTTCAGTCTCGACTGCACCAGGCAGGATTATGTTTACCCGGATGGTTGGGGCGCAGTCTGCGGCGAGCGAGCGAGTCATCGCCAACAGGCCGCCCTTGGCGGCCTGATAAGCAGCGTATCCAGGATAGCCTCGTATGGCGTGGTCAGAGCCAGTAATAACGAATGTTCCTCCACCGGAAGTCAACATCAAAGGTACAGCGTGATGAGCTATCATCCAGGTAGCCTTGAGACAGGTTGAGATAGTCCGGTCCCACTGATCCTCTGTGATTTCTGTAGCGGTGCCCATGTCATATGCTGCGGCGTTACTGTGGATGACGTCAAGACGTCCAAACGAGGTCATGGCGGTATCGACCATAGATTTCACATCTTCCATTTTTGCTAAGTCTGTTTCGACGAAAAGGGCTTCCCCTCCTCCGTCTATGATGTCGCTAACTGTGTTTTCACCACCGGGTTTATTGATATCGGCAACGACGATTTTGGCACCTTGTGCAGCGAATAACTTGGCAGTGGCTCGTCCAATTCCAGATGCAGATCCTGTGATCAGTGCTACTTTGCCTTCAAGCAACATTTTCAAATCCCTCCTTAGTTTTAATGGTCAAACAACAAAACAAAAACCTTTGAACTTTGACTTAGGTGTCAAATAGAAGGGTTGTCGTATCCTACAATTCTCGGTGTCGATTGAGTAAATTCATGTTTAATTCGAATCCTATGCCTGGCCTGTCCGGCACCGTTACCCAACCGTCCTTGTCTAGGTCCATCATGGGCTGGAATATCTCTGTTCTTAGGGGATCCACTTCAGGGGGGTAGTACTCCAAGAACTCCCCGTGAGATACAGCCGCAGCTAGTGGGATTTGCAATTCTTGGCAACCGTGGGGTGCTATAGTGACTTCACGCTCTGCAGCCAAACCGGCGATTTCGAGTGCGACGTCATATCCGGGACATATTGTCGCATCGACGTTAAGGATAGATGCTCCGTGATGGTCAAGGAGAGTTTTGAAATGAGCAGCCGTATAGCCGTTTTCACCGGTCGCTATTTTCACACCAGATTGTGCAACAAGCTTACGGTGCCCTTCATAGTCGTGAATTGGTAATGGTTCCTCGAACCAGTACACATTATAGTCAGCCAATGCCTGGGCGAATTGGAGTGCCGTAGGGAGATCTAGTGAGCAGTTAGCATCGACCATCAACACTATCTCAGACCCGATTGCGTCGCGGGCAGCTTCCACTCGTCTCATATCTCCAGAGAATCCCTCCGTGGGGGAACCGATTTTGATCTTTACAGCTGCGGAGTGTAGTTCTTCGACGTTGTATCGTACCTCGTCTTGGAGTTCCTTAAGTCCCTTGCCAGTAGAGTAATATCCTCCCGCAATGTAGGTTCTTATTCGTTTTTGAGCGCCCCCTAGGAGATTATGAACGGAAATATTTTCCGCTTTGCCTTTGATATCCCAGCACGCAATGTTAATAGCGGCCAGAACTTGGGTATTGAGTCCGGCTGGCCCAAGTATTTTAATTTGACCCTCACCGAGATCTTGAGCGATATCCTTCGTGTTTCGTGGGTCACGGCCTATCAGCAAAGGTTTGAAATACTCAACATATCCCGGCATTAGAGAAAGTGGGCGCTCGGCTGCTGTGCCTCCATTCCATCCTTTGCCCGTGATTCCTTGGTCTGTATAAACTGTGACAACATGAAGACGGCCTGGTCCATAGAAGTGACTACCGTTCCAAATTCCAGGACGGTCCCAAACAAACAATTCACTGGTGATATCAGTGATCTTCACAGGGTTTTTGCCAGTTTAAGGGCCAAGTTTTCACAACGAAACAAATGAAACCGTTCGGAATACGAATACATAAGGCCATCTTATGTTCAACCTGGGTTAATGGTGAAGGCATAAAGATTAGCATTCCTGAGGTAGAATTTTAACCTGATGGTTTTACCGGCCAGTTCTTTGAGTGACGAATGTTCTCTCCAGGTTACCTGGTGTTTTGTGGAGTCACCATCGAACAAAGCACAATCTTGTCTCGAGTATCCTTGGTGTTGGGTTCCCGACTCATCTAGGACAGCAACTCCCACCATGCCATTTCTAGCAGACGCATTGATCCTCAGTAAATCGCCTTCGCAAAGGAACGGCTTGGTCACAACCGTACCTGTCTCGTCTCCAGCATCTAGAGACACGAAGCCGTCTAGTCGCAGTTTAGCCAAACATATCGGGCCGCCTCTACCGGTGAAGCCGTGCTCTGAAGCTGTCCCACAGTAATAGAACCATAACTCGTCTCCCATCACGACGGGGGACTGCGCTGTCATTGTCTCCCAGTGATCGATACTGCCTGGGGGGCCGTTGGGAATGAATGGTTTTCTTTCGCCAAGTCTCTCCCATACTCTGCCGTCACGGCTTCCCGCGAGTTGGACGTGAATCGAGCCCGCGAATCTAATCAGTGGTTCTTCCGGTGGTGTCTGGTATGCCCAGAGTTGGCCTATGTAAAGATTTTCGTACTTAAATACAGGCATGCCGTAGAATTCCATACCGGGAGGATCGTCTTGGTCTGGCGCGAGCACATCCTCGGGGACAGTCCAGGTTTCGAAATCGTCACTCACCGCGCGTCCTATGCGCCTGATCTTGTTCCCTTCGTGGAGCGATGGGCGGCAGTACGAAACGTACTTGTCATAGAGGTCGTCCCAACCGAACAACGTGTGGGAGTCGCTGGATCTGGTTATCACTGGATTGTGCTCGTACTTTTCCCATTTAATGCCATCTGGAGAGAATGCGACGGACACTCCATCTCCCATGTTTGGAGT
>JASMAO010000214.1 GCA_030754315.1 SAR202 cluster bacterium | reverse complement strand
CATACCGTGAATCACGGAATTCTCCTACATGGAGAACTTGGGTCACATGCAAAACAAGACCCTCTGTTTTGGTCACTTTGACATCTGCCCCTTTCGGTATAGGGTGGTCATCATCGCTGAAACCACTCCACGACTCACCATCTAAATGAACAGTGCCGTGTGGAGATAGGTCTGTGGTGGTAATCCCAATTCCCCCTACAAGAGGCTGAAGAGTGTTTCTTATTGACTCCCCTACTCGCTTCGCCTCTACCAATTGCCGTAAGACAAACCACAGTAGTCCGAGTATTGAAAATCCAACTCCAACCAATAACCAGATATTTACTTTGGTACTGGGAGTTGGTAGATCCGGAGAACCACCGAGAATACCGGGAGGAGCGAACCCACCAAAGAGAAGAAGGGCACCTAGAACAAAACATATCCCTCCTCCAACACCGGCCACTCCTACACCAACCGCCTGCAGTTCCAGATAGAACAGCAGGATTGCCAGGGCAAGAAGTGCCACCCCTACCAAATTGACTGGTAAGTTGCCAGCGGCAACAAATGCAAGTAAAAGCAGTATTGCACCCCCAACGCCTGGCGCTATCAAGCCCGGCACCACGATTTCAACCAAAACACCTATGCCCCCAATGATCAACAACAGGAAAAAGACATTAGGGTCTGCCAGAAAAACCAGAAAGTCCTCCAAAACCGTACGTCGTATCTGTAAAACCTCTATTCCATAGGTATCCAACACAACTGTACTACCCTGTAACGTAATCGATCTCCCATCCAATTTGGATATCAGATCATCAAGATCGTCCGCTATAAAGTCTATGATTCCTTGATTCAAAGCTTCAGTAGACGAAAATGATTTTGAATCTGTAACTGTAGATTCCAGAGCCTCAGCATTGCGGTTTCGCGATTCGGCGATGCCACGAAAAAGAGAAAGCGCATCTTCGGTTGCTTTAGCCCCAACGGTTTCAGGAAGTTCTTGCCCGGTTGATCCCACCGGTGTCGCGGCTCCAATTGACGTAGTTGGAGCCATCACTGCAAGGTGTGCCCATGCTGTAAGGAAAGTGCCCGCTGAGGCTGCATGGGCCCCAGATGGTGCTACAAATACGACTATTGGTATCCGAGCTGACCCGATGGCTTCTACCATTTCACGTGTGACGTCTAACGAGCCTCCAGGGGTATCAAGCCTGATAATAAGTATCTGAGCGCTATCTTTGTCAGCCACATCAATAGCACGCTCAAGAAAATCGTTGGTCACCGGCATCAAAATATCGTCTATGTCAATTAATGCGGCATGGCCAGCTTCCGCGTCGGCGAAAATTACTTGAAATGTTAGTCCAAGTAAACCAAGCCCAACACACAGAAGTATTGCGGTGCGTATCAAATATAAGTGTTTGGGAAATCGTATTTTCATTAGCGCTGATAGATTGGCAATTGAGAAGGCAATCCAATTACGCGTAAGCTAAACAGGAGGTTGTGAATCGGGCAACAATTGTACTGCAGCACTGAAAAAAAGAGTATATCTCAGGCAGGTGAGTTACATGCAGTGGACTTGTTTTCCATAGTTTGATGGATTCATTTAATTGAGAAATGCTAATCGGAACGAATGAATTTCTGACTTACGAATGCCCCCCCCGATGAGGTAGGCTTCCACACCGCCGTACACCATCTCCACATGTTTTAGGGTCTTCGCCATAGCACGAGATGGACAGTGTTCTCGCTGGTAATCCCTCCAGCCAAATCCAGATGGAATCTCAATCGGAGGTGTAATTTCATAAAATCTGCTCAATAGGAATTGAGCACTCAACGAATAATCTTTGGTTATAGTCTGGTTTGGGGTTCCAGCCAGTGAAAGAATCAACCCTGCCATTACACCGGTCCGATCTTTCCCTGCCGCACAGTGAAATATCAGTGGCCAATTCTCGGGATTCGCCACTGTGGCAAAAGCTGCGCATACCTGGGAACGGTGTTGATCAAGCAACATACTGTAATGTCCGAACCACCAATCAGAAGCGTCGTCGTAGTCGGAACGTTCCGGAGCTACAAGGTCTCCCCAGAGATTGTGGTGGTGATAAGAGATCTGAGGTGACTCAGCAAGAGCATTGGGCTTCTCACTCAGTTCGGCGTCGCGGCGAAGGTCAACGATCGTACGGACACCGAGTGTAACGAGTGTCTTCTTCGTATCGGAAGTGAGGTTATGCATGTCACCAGAACGTAGTATTGTCTTCCAACGAGTCTTTTTTTCATCGAATGCTTTGTATCCACCCAGATCCCTTACGTTGTAGGACCCTTCCAGAGGAATATGTCTTTGGTGTGAAGGACTAATGTTTGCTGTCATTTTTTAGGAAACTCCAAGCAACCCCACGATTAAATCCTAATGGGGTGCTATTAGCCATTAGGTAATCATCTCACTAATTCCAGAAACCATTTTGAAGATTATTTCATATATCGTAGACTGGTTCCCTCCACTCCGAATGCAACCCTTCATTACTTGAAACGGCAGCAACATACGTTTCACTTATGGCTGAGGTAACAGATTCACAAGACCTGCCACCAATCTCAAATTGGTCCACGGATCTCACTGCTGTTATTTCTAGTGCGGTACCTACCAGAAAGATTTCATCGGCAAGATATAACTCAGTCCGATCGACCGCACGCTCAACTACCTGAATCGAGTGTGCTTCTTTCAATAACTGAATCACGCTGTCACGAGTGATACTCTCAAGAATGTCGTTCGTGATCGAGGGGGTTATGATTTTTCCGTCTCGAATTAAAAAAATACAGGCCCGAGGTTCTTCGGTGACTTTACCAGCAGCATTAAGCATAATGGCTCCATCGTATCCGTCTTTCTCAGCCTGTATCAGTGCCATGCGCCCATTCTGATAGTTTGCAGCGGCTTTTATCCTCGGTGGCACAGTATTGTCATCGATACGCCTCCATGAACTAATCGCAAGTCGCATGGAACCGTTAACTCCCTCATGATTGGATAGAGCTGGATTACCGGAAGCTAAAACAACGCCAAAACATACAGGGCCTCGAGATGAAATGGATCCTTCGCTTGCTACAAAAAGGCTGGGTCTAATATGTACGTCGTGCCTGACAGAATTCCGGCGAAGTAGTTCTGTCACCATGGAGATCAGTTCCTCAGAAGAATATTTAATGCCTTCCATGCCCATTAACCAAGCAGATTGCAGCAGACGGTCCATATGGTCACGGGCCCTAAACATAAAGAGTTGGCCGACATTGGAGTTCCAATAGGCCCGAATCCCTTCGAAAGCGGTTGCACCGTAACGAACCGCAGGAGTGGAAATATGAAGCTTAGCGTCTTCATATGGAACAATATCACCGTCAAAGATGAGGTATTTAAATTCAGCCACGATTACCACCGTATGTAGAGCGTAGAGGGATATTTTCTGAGAATCGAGAAGCCCGCATCGCTGCAATATCTACAGTTGAAGCCTTGCCATCAATGATCATTTCTGCAAGACACAGTCCAATAGCGGGCGACAACTTAAATGAGTGACCGCTACCGCCAACAGCCAGGTACATCCCATCCATACCTGGGGCCCGGTCAATGATCATGCTCCAATCAGGGGTTATGGTATATAGGCCAGCCCAGCTAGAGACCAACGAGGAACCCGCAAGTAGAGGGAAACGTTTAACTAACCTCTGAGTAACGTCCTCTATAAATGAAACATCCGCATTATGATTGAATCGATTTGGATCTGCAGGATCGTTTGTCTTTGGGTGCCCTGTACCAACCAAAATGAGGCCCTTCTCCAGTGGTCTCAGGTAAGTCCGATCAACCATATTGGATATCGCTGGTTTAAGGTCAAAGGTGCCGGGAGGAGCTCGCAAGACAACATCTTGTTCTCTGGATATTTCTAGTGGGAGGTCAATACCAGTCCACTTCCCTATCTCTTTCGCCCATGGGCCAGCGGCGTTGACAACAACCCTTGTACTAATTTCCGTTTCGGGAGTTGTGACTGCAGTAATTTGCCCATTTTGTGTTCTGATCCCAGTCGCGGGTGTATTCACCAATACTTCCGCACCCGCTTCTTTTGACCGGGCCACTAAAGCAGAAACCATTCTAACGGGATCGGCATAACCTGAATCTGGTTCAAAGGCAATCTTGCCGACGCCTGAATAGTTTAGGCCAGGCAGCATTTCGTTTGCCTCAGCTTGATCAATCTCCCAGGTCCTAACACCAGAATCTTTCAGTCGGTTAAGGTTTTCCTCAAATATGTGACCGGCCTCAGGAGGGCAGAGGAACAACCATCCAGACCGGTTGAAAACTTTTTCATCACCGAACTCTTCTCCAAAACTCTGGAACATCTCAAGGCTCTTTTTAACCAATTTGATACTGACATCATTCGAGTAGTGCTGCCGTACGATTGCCGCTGATTGGCCAGTAGAGCCCGAAGACAACTCACCTTTTTCAAGTAGTAACACATTACGAAGACCGAGTTTGGTGAGGTGGTACAAGACACTGGCACCAACTGCGCCACCGCCAATTATTACTACATCAGCTCTCTTACGCCGTGGTGACATGAAACCCTCTTTAGTAGTTAATTATCGGTGCCATTGATAATCGAGCAAATGTAAAAACCGTTGAGCCCCTCAGCAGAGCATCGCCAAAACCAGTGGTTAAGTCTCAAGAATTCCCTGGCTATCACAATGCTAGTACGATTCGATTATTTCCTGCCACATCCTCACTCGTATTGGTGGTGTGAAAAAGCCAAAGTTATGTTTTCGCACGCCCTGTTGCCTTTTTCCCGCAATCAATCAACACAAATGAGCATTGGCCATTACATTTTACCCCGACGTACCTTCTCAGTTTCGGAGACTTCGACATTGAGATTTCCGTCAAAAACCACACCGTACACCTTGCGGGCACGATCCAATGACACTAGTCCTTCCCGAACGTCATCTGCGACAGCTTCCGTGTTGCGCTGGAGTGGATCTCCCCAACCACCTCCACCAGGAGTCTCTGTCATCATAACGTGGTCTGCTGCAATCCTAGTCGTAAACTTAGAACCAAGATTTTGGATGTTGCCATCAGGATTCTTCACTCTAAAACGGGAAGGTTTAGCAGGGTAACCTCCGAAAAGGCCCCAAGGAGGTGTTTTTGCTCGATCTGAACTGAGGGTGAGTTGCACTGGGTTGCCGACGACGCGGACGGAACGCTGAATACCCACACCACCCCTATATTCACCAGGGCCCTCTGAGTCCGGTACCAGCCCGTAAGATTCCACTACCAACGGATATGCAACTTCGATCGATTCTACTGGTGCGTTCCTAGTATTGGTCATGTGGTTTTGGACAGCGTCCATTCCGTCGGCCCCAACCATAGCACCTTGCCCTCCGCCATAAGTCTCTATGTAGTTGTAGTAAATATCCTTAACAGGATGTATGCCTCCTATGTTGAGCAAATTCATGGTACCCGAAGAAGCTGCTTGTACTTTCTCTGGGAGTGCCTGTGAGAGCGCCAATAACAATACATCAACTATTCGCTGTGTCGTTATGATATTTGCGTTACATACGGCGTTGGGATAGACCGCTGATAGTATGCTTCCCTCACGAACGCTAATATCGATAGGTCTATACGCTCCGGCATTAGGCGGAAGTTCAGGATCCAGACAGGCTTTCAAAACGTAATAGACGCAGGCGGCGACCGATGGCCAGCGACAGTTTAAGGGCCCCTGAGATGCATCGTCCGACGCGGTAAAATCCGCTCGGACGTTGTCACCGTTGGCCTCGAGGGTCAGCCTGATCGTGAAGGCGTTGTCAGTGATACCATCACCTTCAATGGAATCTTCTGCTTTGTAAACTCCCAGAGGTATTGTGGCCAACGCAGCCCGCATTCTCCGCTCGGAGTAGTTCAACATCTCGTCTAGATAGCGTTCAACCGTCTCAACACCGTACTTACGAGAAAGTTCCGTTAAACGCCGTTCTCCGACGTTGTTTGCTGCGAGTTGGGCATGCAGGTCGCCACTCATCTCAACCCGAGCTCTAACGTTTTGCTCAATAATCGCCCATAATTCAGGTTCAATCTTGCCTTTGCGAAAGAGGCGTATAGGAGGAATCTGCAAACCTTCTTGAAATATTTCTGTCACACCAAACGGCATGGAACCCGGCGCGAATCCACCCATATCGACATGATGAGCTTGGTTAGCAGTAATTGCTATCATCTTGCCCTCGAAAAAAATTGGAGAAATAAGGCAAAGGTCGTTGAGGTGCCCCGGACCAGCCGGGTACGGGCTGTTTACTGCTACCGCATCACCAGATTCCAATTCATCAAATGGATAGACGGCCATCGCTGACTGAACTGCTGAGTGCATAGTACCCAAATGTAACGGGGTCCCTATCTCGCTTTGTGCAACTACAACCACTTCTCCTGCGCCCGTGTATATTGCACCAGATGTATCACGGCGATCTTTAATGTTAGTCGAATAGCTCGACCTTATAAGTGCAGCAATCATCTCATCGGCTATAGAGTAGAATGCGTTCCTCATCACCTCCAATGTAATAGGGTCTATGCGATTTTCATTCATTTTCCAATCCGTCCGAGTACAATATTGCTATACTGATCAATAGTTGCTTTCTGATCGGGCCAAATAACGGTGGTAGAGTCGAGTTGTTCAACAATCGCTGGTCCATCGAGTGTATCGCCAGGAATTAGATTGGCGCGACTATATACCGCAGAAGGCAGTGGCCTGTTATAAAAAATCACGTCTCTCGGTTCCCGCAACGCTCGGGCCGGATTCGGTTCGCCTGTGAGCTCGGCTTGTTCCAGGCGAGGCTGAGGTAGTTTAGTTAAAGCCGTAACCCGAAGGTTGACTAACTCCAACCGACTTTCTGGAGAAGCATACCCGTATGCTTGAGTATGCGCATCATGAAAACTGCTGTAAACGGTATCGAGTTCAACATCTGAAAGTGGTCCATTTAAAACTGGCACCTCCAATTCGTAACCTTGGCCGAGATATCGGACATCCGCGGTCCTGATAAGAGATACTTTCTTCCACTGCACACCTTCCCTGTGCATTTGACCAAGAGCCGTCTTTTCTAAGTCAGCGTACACTTCACTAAGGAAGTCACTCGTTGCATCAACTGAGGACAAAAGCACTGTCCGCACAAGATCGTGCCGTAAATCTGCCATAAGTAGGCCCATTGCCGATGTCACCCCAGGTGCGATGGGAACGAGCACACTAGGGATATCCATCTCAGCAGCCAATTCGGCGCCGTGAAGAGGCCCGGCTCCCCCAAAAGTTACGAGAGTAAATTCGCGCGGGTCGTAACCTTTCGCCACCGAAACAACACGAATACCCTTAATCATCCCAGCATTAACGACCCGGATAATGCCTTCAGCAGCTTCTTCAACACCGATACCCAGAGGCTCTGCGATAAACTTTTCAATGGCAGTACGCGCCATTCCTACATCCAGTTGCATATGACCTCCAAGGAGAGACCCTGGGCCTAACCTACCAAGAAGCAAATTTGCATCAGTTACAGTTGCGTCGATTCCACCTTGAGCGTAACAGGCTGGACCAGGATCAGCACCAGCACTCCGTGGACCAACACGCATAGCTCCCCCAGGATCGATCCAAGCGATGCTACCTCCACCCGCTCCCAGGGTATGTATATCGACCATGGGCACTTTAATAGGCAAACGCTCGATCTCGCTGTCCTGTGTACGCCGAATTTCTCCTTTGTAAGAGAGGCAGACGTCGAACGAAGTACCACCCATATCAACGGAAATAGTGTTAGATTCCCCCGTTTGAGCCGCAATGCCTACACTCCCGATCACTCCAGCTGCGGGTCCTGAAAGTATGGTGTGAACAGGTTTTTCCACAGCAGTGTCCGCTCCCATAGTGCCGCCATTTGATTGCATGATATGGACACCAGAATCAATCCCCTGTTCAAGAATGGAGTCCTGTAGATTCCTTAAGTACCTGCTCATCACTGGCGAGACAAAAGCATTGATCGCCACTGTGCTCATCCGTTCATACTCTTTAAATTCAGGAACCACCTCAGAAGAGAGTGATGTCTTAATGTCTGGAAGGGCTTTCCTGATAGCTTCGCCAACTGTTTTTTCGTGAATGGGGTACGCATACGAATGAATGAGACAAACAGCAACCGCTTCCACTTTGTGATCTTTGAGTTGCTGAATAATCTCAGCTATATCATCGTTAGAGACAGATTCAATCACTTTACCGGTGTGTAACACACGTTCAGCAACTTCAAACCTAAGTCGCCTTGGGACTATTGGATCAGAACGTCTGACATGCCAGTCATACAGATCTGGCCTGTCCTGTCTCCCAATTTGCAGGACGTCCCTAAAACCTTTGGTAACAATTAATGCAGTCTTAGCCCCCTTACGTTCCAGAAGGGCGTTTGTCGCAACAGTCGTACCGTGAATGAAAAAGGAAATTGACTCTGGTGTGAGACCTAGCCGTTTAATGAGCTGGAGTACTCCAGCTTTTACACCTTCAGCTTGATTGCCAGGCGTTGAGGGTGTTTTTGCAAATTCCAAACGATTGGACTGGCTGTCGTGAAGAACAAAATCTGTGAAAGTACCACCAACATCCACCCCCAAGCGGTACGTCATCTGATCTCCAAGTTATCAACAAGAGCCCTGTCAAAAGATAGGATTGAGGGCACGTTAAACATACCTCTATGCATCTGATTTAAGCTGCGGTTACGTGAAAGCGGGGCGAGTGTAGCACCGGGTATTATGCCAGTCAACCGATCAAACTACAAACTCAAGGAGAAGGATTGTTGAGCACTCAAATTGGTATGCCAATATGTTTATCCGGATGCATACAGGAATATCGGCCCGCGCAGTCCCGAACAACAAACGACGTAATAGTGCATTGATGGTTATGGTATTCGGGCATACCCAAATTGGATATTAGTACGAGAATGGATAAACCTCAGCGTTGACGCCCATTTTGGCCGCTGTTAAACTCATCCGAGCCCTCCCGAACACCTAGTAACTATGAAACTTCTCTCCCACCTCACGGTGCTCGATCTAACGGTCAACGTCCCTGGCCCGTTTTGTTCTATGAATCTATGCGACCTAGGTGGGAGAGTGATAACGGTGGAACCTCCTGCAGGCGATCCGCTCCGCCATAGTACTGGTATGTGGGCAGCACTGAATCGTGGGAAGGAGAGCATTTCACTCGACCTCAAAACCTCAGTGGGTCATGAAATATTGCACAGTCTTGTTGAATCCGCAGACATAGTGCTTGAAGGTTGGCGCCCTGGTGTTGCAAAAAGGTTAGGTGCCGATTATGAAACCCTGTCTAAAATTAACCCTCGTTTAGTGTATTGTTCCATATCAGGATTCGGGCAAGAAGGCCCCTGGAAAAACAGGCCAGGGCACGATTTGAATTACCTAGCTTTAAGCGGGTATCTTGGTGTCCAATCGTCAATCGAAGGAAAGCCCTGGCCACCTGCCATTCTTATATCTGACTTAGCGGCCGGGATGTACGCAACCATTTCGGTATTGGCAGCGATGAGTGCCAGTCAGGTTCGAGGAGAAGGCACCTATATAGATCTTTCGATGGCCGAGGCTGTTTTATCGCTATTGGGTCCAGAAATCAGCCACTCATTAGAAGATGCGTGCCAATCTAAACCCAACGTGTCAGGTATACCACACTACGGACTTTTTGAATGCGCGGATGGGAGGTGGCTAAGCCTTGGCATCGTCCATGAGGATCACTTCTGGTCACGATTTTGCACGACAGTAGGACTGGAGGAATTCTCCGACCTAAAATTCGCGGAGCGTTTACGCCTGGCTACAGACGTGGAGTTAGCTATTAGAAATACCCTTCGAACCCGTACAGCGGAGCATTGGGAAGGTCTGCTGGTCAACGCTGATGTACCTGCAGCCTCAGTCATTGAACTCAACGAAGTTTTGGAATCAACACAGTTCGCGTTTCGGAACGTATTTACAGGGCCAAATGGCTACCGATTCACTTCTTACCCTGCTCGATTTTCTATGGGTACAACAGCCGTAACAGGGCATCCACCCAAGTTCGCACAACACACTGCTGCGCTCCTAACAGAGCATGGCTATAATCAGAAACAAGTAAGCAAATTTATTGAGGATGGAGTAGCCGTGATCCCGTCCATTCAAATCTCACAATGAAACAGCAATACCAAGTAGGTGATTACAGAGAAACGTATCGCACCTTCCAGCTAAAGACTCCACACCGGTTCAACTGGGCATTTGAAGTATTCGACAAGTGGGCAAAAGACCCGGACAAATTAGCCATGCTGTGGGTAAGCCCAGATGGCAAACCACGTGAGGTCACTTACAGAGAATTCAGTGAGAGGTCCAGGCAAGTCGCAAACGCGCTTTCAGCACTCGGACTGAAACCCGGTGACCGTGTCTTTATCATGCTTCCCAGACTAGTGGAGTGGTGGGAAATCATGCTGGCATGTATACGTGCCAGCATAGTTTCAGTTCCTGGTACCACCCTCCTTACCCCACGCGACATTGAATACCGGATCAATGCCTCCGGTGCCAAGGTTGTAATTACAGATACTGAGAATGTTTCGAAAGTAGACACCGTGCTTGAAAAATGCCAATCAATTGAGAAGGTCGTCGTTATCGGCAAGTCGAGAGAGCACATTGAATACGAAGAACTGGTTGAGTCTTCGTCTCCAAAACTCTCGCACCCTAATAACCTTGCTACCGACCCCATGGTTATTTATTTCACGTCAGGTACCACAGGGTACCCCAAAATGGTTCTTAACAACCATTCTAACTACCCTATTGGCCATATTGCTACGGGTAAGTTATGGATGGATAATCGTCCAAGTGACATCCACTGGACCATTTCTGATACAGGATGGGCCCAAGCGGCATGGACATGCTTCTTCGCTCCCTGGAACATGGGTGCCGCGATATTCATTTGGGATCAGCGTGGCCGATTCGAAGCTCGTGCCGTGCTCGACATGATCGAGAGATTTCCTATAACCACCTTCTTCGCTCCACCAACCGCTTACAGAATGCTTGTGCTTGAGGACCTCGATAGTTTCAAACCGAAAGCATTGCGGCACTGCATTGGCGCAGGTGAACCCGTAAACCCTGAGGTTATTCAGATGTGGCGGCAAGGCACCGGGCACCACATTTGGGAGTGTTACGGACAGACGGAAACAACCATTGTAGTAGCAACTTTCCCTGGGATGGAATACCGGCCTGGGTCTATGGGAGTGGCTGCCCCTGGTTACCATGTTGCGATTGTTGATCAAGAAGGCAAAGAACTGCCTCCACATTCTGAAGGCGAGATAGCCATTCGTACTAACCCTGATAGACCCGTTGGCCTTTTCCCGGGGTATTGGCGTAATCCAGAGGCTAACGCGAAGTGTTTTCGCGGCGATTGGTACTTTACAGGCGACCGGGCCACACGGGATGAAGACGGTTATTTTTGGTTCGTCGGCCGTGCCGACGACGTAATTATAAGCGCATCTTACCGCATTGGCCCCACAGAAGTTGAGTCCGCGATGATTGAGCATGAAGCTGTAGCTGAAGTCGCTGTGGTCGGTAGAGCAGACCAGATTAGGGGTACTATCGTCAAAGCTTTTGTAGTGCTGGCACCAAACTACAAACCTTCGGATGAATTAATTATTCAGTTACAAGATCACGTCAAAACCGCCACAGCCCCTTACAAATACCCTCGCGAAATACAGTTCATGAGTGATCTGCCCAAAACGATAAGCGGTAAGATCCGGCGCAACGAGCTAAGAAGACTAGACCTCGAACAATCGTCCACAGGGTTCGACACTTAGAGAGCCAACACATTAAACCCAGATCAATCCTCCGAAAGAATTTCTCCTAATTTCCACTTGGCACACGGGAACTTAATTAGTGGGTATAGTTAGCACAATAAAAAGGATACCGGAGAAGGAACATGCACCTGGATGAGGAACGGAACCTCTTCCGTGACACAATAAGGAGCTTTGTCGGAAAGGAGATCGAGCCCAATGTCGAAGAATGGGAAAGCAGCGAAAAAATCCCGCGAGATCTATTCAAACGTTTGGGGCAGTTGGGCTTCTTGGGACTAGAATTTCCATCTAAATACGGCGGGGGCGATTCAGATTTTTGGATGACCACCATTCTCGCCGAGGAACTCGCACGCTGTCGCTCCGGAGGTGTTGCTTTCAGCGTGATGGTCCATACCGACATGTCATCCCCATGGCTCGCTAGACTAGGCACCGAAGAACAGCAGGCTAGGTACCTACCGGGCATAATAAGTGGGGATATAGTTTGTGCTCTGGCGATTACAGAGCCAAGTGCAGGGTCTGACATGGCGTCTCTTAATACTTCGGCCCGACAAGATGGCCAAGAATGGGTTATTTCAGGCGCCAAGACTTTCATCACAAATGGAGTGTACGGGGATCTCTATTTTGTGGCAGCCCGAACCAATAAAAATGGCCCACGCCACCAGCAACTGTCACAGTTTTTGGTCGAGCGAAACACACCAGGGCTTACAGTCACAAATAAGCTATCTAAGAC
>JASMAO010000213.1 GCA_030754315.1 SAR202 cluster bacterium | reverse complement strand
CGAACCCTGATCAAATTGTTTGACCATCATTTGTCCGGTTCTTGCCGTCGACAACCAGTGAATTTTGCTCAGGTCATCACCAGATTCATATTCTCTTACAGACGCGACATCAGTGCTTAGTACCCTCGTGCGTTGGCGTCGAGAAGTCTCTCCAAGGTGTTGGATTGCAGTGGTCGCGAAATCAGGGATGTCGATAATCTTAGGATTTACTAGGATGGTCTCTTCGGATCCGAAAACCACCTCTTGTGGGAACAACCCGAAAGGATCAGATGTTCGCACGACCAGAGGACCGATCTTGTACTCTCCCCTGCGGGTGGCAGTCTGAGACATTTCAACGCGATCGAAAGATACGGTTAGTCCCAGGCTGGCTACATGTTTGAATTTTATGCCCGGTAGATCGGTTCGATCCTCCACTTCGACCCATGCCTTGGGGGTTCCACCGCCGTTACGCATCGTGACGACTTCAGATATCTTTCCGCCTACTGTGTGTGGTCCCTTGGATCTTTCGATTTCGGCTGTCAGGTTCTTGGAACTGCTGCGAGCCCAGAACCATCCGACTACTAAGAGAATTCCCAGTGCGTAATAAAGTCTCACCGACAGATCAAATCCCGTACCCAACCCTGTCAGGAATTCAAGTGTTATGACCCCTAAAATTCCATAGAGAACGGGGTGTCGTTTTAAACGGCGAACCACACGTTTTCTGCCACCTATAGGCCTGGTAGATATCATGCTGTTTTCGGTCGGCATTCAGGTACGCTACATTTGCTCAAACTGTGGGTTGTCGGGTTATCTATTTGCTGCTTGCAGGCTATTTCTTAGTGCTGGCACCAGGTATTGAAATTCCATCTAGCACATCTGCGATTATGTTTTCTTGTTCTACCTCTCGCATTCTGGCGGAAGGCGTTAGGAGTATTCGATGAGCTAGCGTTGCGGTAGCTATGTCTTTGATATCGTCGGGAATCACGTAGTCGCGATCACTCAGAAGTGCTTTTGCCTTGCCACCTTTCATAAGGTTGATCGAGGCCCGTGGAGATACTCCCAGAGCTGCTTCAGGATGTTGACGCGTGGCTTGAGTAATAGCGACAATGTACTGCTTCACCAGCGGGTCGATATAGACGTCGCTGGCTTTTGATTGGAGGTCAATGATTTCAGCTGGAGTACATACACTTTTAATCTGATTTATTGGGTCTGCTTGCTCCCGTTGATCCATGATTGCCACTTCTTGGTCGACATCAGGGTATCCCAGTGAAATTCGCATGAAGAATCGGTCGAGTTGAGCCTCGGGTAGCGGGAAAGTGCCCTCATATTCGATGGGATTTTGAGTTGCCATCACCATGAATGGATTCGGCAGAACTCGCGTCGTTCCCTCAACGGTCACCTGGTACTCACCCATAGCTTCAAGAAGCGCAGATTGAGTTTTCGGTGTAGCCCTGTTGATTTCATCCGCTAATACGATTTGGGCCATGATAGGACCGGCTCTGAAATCAAATTCTCCAGTCTTCTGATTGAATACTGAAGCTCCCGTAACATCACTTGGTAGCAGGTCAGGTGTGAATTGCATACGTCGGAATTCACAACCGGTCGATGTGGCGATTGAACGTGCCAGCATAGTTTTACCCACGCCGGGGACGTCTTCTATCAAGACATGTCCGTTACTGATTAGAGCCACCAGCGCCAGTTCGATCGTTTCATTCTTTCCTACGATCACCGTGCTGATGTTTTCGATCAGTGATTCAATGAGTTCTTTTGCGCTTACTGAGATTGTCAAAGGTATTTTCTTAGTTTTAACTTGATAATCAACGGTTTCATCATAGACTATACAATCTTATATATCAATCAAAATATAATAAATAGGGGATAAAAACCACGCTATGGATGATGGTTC
This sequence comes from SAR202 cluster bacterium, assembly GCA_030754315.1. Taxonomy (GTDB): domain Bacteria; phylum Chloroflexota; class Dehalococcoidia; order Lucifugimonadales; family JASMAO01; genus JASMAO01. The sequence goes on along the minus strand of JASMAO010000213.1, from coordinate 4,549 downwards.
AAAGCTTGAGCAGTTTTCGGGCGTTGCCGTTGAATATGGCCTCCATCTGGTCATTCGATGCATTTAATTCACGCAGATCCCTTACCTGGTCTTCAAAATACCTGACAGAAAACCCGCGCGGGAACCAGCTTGAGTCACTTCCGAATATTATTCGTTCGTGTCCTACAGTTTCGAGGTACTTACGCAACAGGGATTTCACGGTAATTTCTTCCGGCATCCACCGTATCCATTGGTTGGATCCGGATGTATCGACATGCACATTGGGGCATGACCACATCAAATGTAAAAGTTCTCGTACATAACCACATCCCAAATGGGGTATCACGAACGGCACTGATGCGAAATCTCTGGCTACATCATGCAAGCTGAGGGGAGACATATTCATGTGATGCGAAACGCCACCACCACCACCCAGCACGCCAAAGTGTATTAACACAGGTATTTCTAAATCTGCTGCAGCTTCCCATGTTGGGTATGCGGAAGGGTGATCGATTGGGGTGTCGAGGGCCGGGGCGATGATTTTGTAGCCTCTTAGGCCCATTTCGTTCACTGATTTGCGTAGCAGATTGTCTGCACCTTTTTCGTGTGGGTTGTGATGGGCGAATCCTATAAATTTATCTGGATAATGTGAGACGATATTTGCGAGTCGCTCGTTGCCACCGCCCGTGACAAAGACGACTTTGTCTATTCCGTACCGATCAACTTCCTTGGACCATTTCTCAGCGAGCTCATCATCGGACATTTCCTTTGTTTCCGGAGTATGGAATCCGTGAGCTAGCCTCCACTCAGCACGTAACTTCTGAGCGTAATCTGAAAGAATTTCCTTTGACTCTTCTGAGCGCGCTTTAGTTAAATGTTCGTGTTTTTCATTGTCCGGCCCGGGGGATTGTCTGCCGGAAAAGTCAGTAGGGACCGGGAAGTGTGAATGGAAATCAATAATTTCGAAACCATGTTCGATCATACTTTTCAAAACCTATGGTTATGTAACCGAATCTAATCTACGTCTCTTAGGAATTTTTATGCGATTAGTTTTCATATTACCCACGAAATCATCCCAAGTGTCAGCGTCAATTGCTTTACTGATCGGGTGATAATTCCCGTCAATTGGGCGTTGAAGCCGCGTGATTAGCGTGGTATTTTTCAGGGCCTTGAACCAGTGTCTGATGTTAATTTTTCAAAGCAATTATGGTTCTAATAGCGTCTCACGGCGATTTCTAACGAGGAACAAATGACAGGACCCTTGCAGGATTTGAGAGTTTTGGATTGTACTCTGGCGCTTGCCGGGCCCTATGCCTCTCTCATACTTGCTGACCTTGGTGCGGATGTAATAAAAATCGAGCCCCCTAACAGTGCGGATATGAGGCTTGTAGCATCCGAGGCAATAGAAAAGAAATCGTCTGGTTCGGATGAATCCGCTGCCGAAGACCTCGGTCCTTATAAGGGCGAGAACGGTAAGTTCATGGTAACCAACCGCAATAAACGTGGTATGGCTATCGACCTTAAGTCTGATGCCGGTAAAGAGGTCTTTTTCAGACTCCTTGATACAGCGGATATCCTGGTACAAAACTTCCGTCCGGGAGTCATGGAGCGCCTGGGACTTAGCTGGGAAGATCTCAGGAAGAAGAAACCGGGATTGATTTATTGCACCGTCACCGGTTTTGGTGAGGGATCTCCATATGGCAAGTTAGGGGGTTTGGATTTGATAGCGCAGGGTATGAGCAGCCTAATGACCCTGACCGGACTGCCAGACAGTAATGAACCAATTAAGACGGGAACGCCTATTACGGATATGGGCACAGGGATGTACGGGGTGATTGGAATTCTCGCAGCTTTGAGAGAACGTGACAGGACAGGTAAAGGTCAACATGTGGAAGCCACATTGCTCGACACCCCGATTTCCTGGTTGACCTGGAGAGCTGCTGAGTACTGGGAATCAGGAGATATTCCAGAACCTCAGGGCAGCGGGGGTGGTACTTACCGGTCATTTCTTTGTTCCGACGACCGTTGGGTGAATATTGCGGCTACTTCTCAAAAGCTTTTCACTGTCGCATGTGACGTGATCGAGCGCCCTGATCTTTTGGAGGATGAAAGATTCGCCGTTATCAAAAGCCGTATCAAAAACAATAAAGCGTTGACTGGAGAATTTCAGAAGGAATTCCTCAGACGGCCATCTGACGAATGGATTGAAGCATTAAAGAAGGTTGGGGTTCCGGTGGGGCCGATAAATACGATCGCCGATATTCTGGATGATGACCCGCATACCAAGGTTAGAGAAATGGTTGTGGAAGTAGATCATCCGATAGTTGGAAAAATGAAAACACTTGGCGTACCTGTCAAACTTTCGGAGACGCCAGGGTCTGTGGATCGTGCTGCCCCGACTCTGGGTCAGCATACTCGAGAGATACTTGAGGAACTGAACTACACGGAACAAGAAATTCAATCGATGATGGATTCTGAGTCAGTTCGTGTGGATAATTAGCAGATTATTAGATCAGGAAGGCATCAATATTGCGCGACTACATAATCAATGACAAAAGGTGGGAATGGGACGTTGTAGAGCCTGGAACCAAAGGCGACGAGCTTACCCTCGACATCACTTCCGAGACGGTCGCGACATACGCAAGTGACACCCGGAATTTTAATCCCAGATACGTTAATGCATCTGAAGGCGAATTTGCGATGCCGACCACCATATTCAGGGAAGCTCCGCTTCGAAGACATTCCATGGCCCAGTCTGCGGGTTACACGGCATTAGAGAACGTTGAAAAAAATAATCGACAAACCCCCTTCGCCAAATGTACTGCCCGATGGTTTAAGCCCATAAAGGTTGGTGACACGATCACAAGCTGCGCACATGTATTGGAGAAATATGACAAAAGAGGGAGCAAATTTGTCACCTTCCGTGTTGAGTTGACCAATCAGGATGAGGACAAAGTCGCTGAGTACGACTACACGTGCATTTTCGAGTACGCCAAAGGGCAAAATCTTTCGTAAAAATTTCTAGTATCAAGAGTTCGTAAGGAAGGTTTGAGAAATGACCCAGTTGACTAAGAATCCAAGTTTTGAATCGATCAATGTTGGCGATAAGTTGCCACCGTTCGAGATCGGAGAAACGCAGGAAACCATGGATGCTCCGGGGGAGCATGCACGGATCCCCCAAGTTAAAGGTATGAAGCCGAAGGAAGAGAGAAAAAACCTTCACAACGATGCGGATTTTGCGAAGAAATCCCTGTTTGGCACAACGGCTAACGCAGGTGTTATGACCATGGCGTACGTTAACCAGATGATCGAAGCATGTTTTCCGGCCGAGTCGTTCTACAACGGCGGAACTCTCACCTACAAAGGTATCAATCCATTCCGCGATGGCGACGTGGTGGTTTTTACGGGCGAGGTCGTCGATAAGCGAACAGAAAATGGCAAAAATTTTGTAGATTTCGCTATCAAGGGAATCGATAAAACTGGTCGACTGGTTGGAGTTGCTGAGGCAACCGTAGCACCTGATGCCTAGTAATCAGGGGCCCCCACTCGAGTCGCTTTACAAGGCTGCCCGAGGTCGTGACGTTGAATTCGCTGAAGAGTTTGTCCCGACTACCCGAACTTTTGATACCAGTGAATTGCGGCTTAGCTACACCGAATGGGGAGATCCAGGTTTACCCGTGGTGGTCTTGCTGCACGGCTTTGCACAGACTTCGCATGCATGGGATCTCATCACTTTGGGCCTTGCAGATAGATTTCACCTGATCAGCCTGGACCAGCGTGGTCATGGGGATAGCGAATGGGCAACTGACGGTGACTATTCACTAGAAACACAGCAAAATGATCTTGATGAGTTCATAAAATCCCTTGGTGTGAGCCGAATTAATCTGGTGGGATTATCTATGGGTGGCAGAAACGCATATGTTTTTGCCTCGAGAAACCCTCATCTGATTTCTAACCTGGTGGTCGTTGATACCGGGCCGAGTGGTATGCGATCAGGCCGCAGCCGTATTAGAAATTTCGTAACTATGCCCGATGAGCTCGACACATTCGAAGAATTCGTTGAGCGGGTACATTCCTACGTTCCACACAGGTCTCTGGAACAGATAAGTAATTCGTTGTTGAACAACATTCGCAAAATGGAAAATGGAAAGTGGACCTGGAAATACGATCGTTTGTTGCGTAATCCTGACTACCGTAGACCGACTGCTTCACAAGACCAGCTATGGGATTACTGGGAATCTGTGAAATGTCCCTCGTTGATAGTTCGAGGTGGCAACAGTGATGTACTCGATAGTAAAACTGTTACGGAAATGACCGAGCGAAACTTACTGGCGGAGAGTGTGGAAGTTCCGGATTCCGGTCACCTTGTTCCGGGGGATAATCCTGTAGGTTTTTTGGAAGCTGTTCGGCCTTGGCTCATAGAGAATGATTAAAGGCTAAAAAAGCATTTGGATCCTTTACGTATTCATTTGTGATATGTGCTATCTTCCGGACATTATCGAAAATTTAAACCCAACGTCGCCCTGCTTTCGTAGGTAACAATCATTGGGTTTGAGCATATCGAGGTTTC
>JASMAO010000212.1 GCA_030754315.1 SAR202 cluster bacterium | reverse complement strand
CACAGGTGGAAACAGCGGTATAGGTGAGGCTACGGCTCATCTGTTTGCCCATGAAAGTGCGAAGGTGGTTTTGCTAGCTAGGAGGGAGAAAGAAGGGCACGAGGTAGAAGAATCCATAAGGAACAAAGGAGGAAATGCTCTATTCATTCCATGCGATGTCTCTAAACGTGAACAAATCGATGAAGCTGTCCAGAAGGTGATATCAGAATTCGGAAGGATCGATGTCCTTTTCAACAATGCTGGTGGCGGTGATACGAGGAACTTTCCAGATGAAAATGATGAAGGATGGAACACTGTCCTGTCAGTCAATTTGACGGGCACCTTCTATATGTGCCGTGCGGTATGGCCTCACATGATTGACCAGGATGGAGGAAGGATTGTCAATATGTCATCGGTGGCAGCCCAGCGCGGGTTTAGCAAGAAAATGTATGACCTCGCTGGATTCGGGCCATCAGCGTCTTACTATGCCGCCAAAGCAGGCGTGGACGCCTTCACGAGGTATATTGCGGGCGCGGGAGGTCAGCACAACATTAGAGTCAATGGTGTCAGGCCGGGCCAGATCATAACGCCATTGACCAACGATGGATATGGCTCACATTCTCTAAAAGCCATGTTTGACATGATCCAGATTCTAGATGGACCAGGCTACCCGGAAGACGTTGCAAAGGCTGTGCTTTTTCTCGTTACTGACGATTCCAGGTTTATCACAGGCCAGATAATAAACATTGATGGTGGGATGCCTGGCAAACTGTAACAACAAGCTACCAACTTTAGAAAAAACTAACGATAAAGGCAGCCTGCAGAGCCCCAAAGTTGATATGAGTTACAGTGGCCTGATAGAGCCACATTCAAATCATTCAACTTTGTAGGCACACAGCCGGAATGGACAGGGTTTTGGTTAGTGGGCTGGGGCTACCAGCGTGAACCGCCACCACCGCCACCACCACCGTAGCCTCCTCGAGATCCGCCACCACCACCACCTCTTTCCTCTCGCGGACGAGCCTCGTTTACGGTGAGGTTTCTGCCGTTGATATTGGCGCCGTTTAATGCTGCGATGGCGGTCTCAGCCTGAGTTTGGTCAGCCATTTCCACAAACCCAAAACCACGGGAACGGCCGGACTCTCGGTCGGTGATTATTCGGGCTGATGTCACCTCGCCATGTGCACGAAAGTGCTCTTCCAAACTACTTTCCGTCTCGTTGAACGAAAGATTGCCTACATAGATGTTCATGCAGCGCTCCTTATGGATCGAATCTCCTCATCGATGGCAGCGTCGCATGCGAGTCTGGGATTAGAATGGAAGAAACGCTGAAGCTGAACGATTTGCCTTTGATAGCGGAGTTCCGTCTAATATAACACGTTCCGATCTTACATAGAAGTCCAATCGTTTTCAGTTGTCCGATATACTTTACATAGAGGACCGGCCCATTGATGTCCATAAAGACTATGGGAACAGTTCGCGGCTATACTCAATGTCGAAGATAAACGCAATTCCTTTGATGTACATGGATGTTTGGATCCAACAACTGAAAATTCTCCAACACACATAGCCGATGCCCCGTTTTTGACTACTATCCCAATCTTCCAACGGAACGGTACAACATGCAGGATATGCCTACAGCGGCCAAGGATAGAGTGGTTGTTATTGCCAAAACCGGCAGACTTCAGAGTTGGGACATGCTAAGCATGGAAGATCAGGAAAAATATACTCGCGATCACCTAGACCTCATTCTTGACGTAGGTTCCAAGTATGGTATTGAACGACTCGAAGCTTTTAGATTAATTGGCATTCACCAACCTTGGGAACGAATGTGGCTAGCAGAGTTTCCTACTTTCGAGGGTGCTGAAGAATGGATTCAAGCAGAGATGGCTCCACCATATGGCAGTGATGGCTATTGGGAATATTATCTCGCTAGGCCCTGGGGGCCAGACTATTTTTCTACTTGGGTGATCAATAAACGTAAGACAATGGCACCGTTGAAATGTCAGAATCCCAATGATATTGCTGGCCTAAAAGTTGATGAAGAAAGCGTTGTGATACTGATGTTCGGTAGAGGACTGCCCGGGTCAGATCTAATGTCAATAGATGATCGCGGTGATAAAGAGCACGTAGATTTGATGAAAGCCATTGCCAGTGAATACGGTTTAATGAGGCTTGAGGGATTTAAACTTATTGCGCCACTGGACCAATGGCACAGGGCCTGGGTGATCGAATTCCCAACCATGGCAGGTGCCGAGGCTTGGATGGAAGCCGAAGTACTCCCTGTCTACGGCACATATAACAAAAAGACCTACTATCTTGCGCGGAACTATTTTTGTGCTGATATTGCCCGATTTAAGCCAAATTTACAGTTTGGACCACATTAAATCTTCTCAAAACTGAAGGCCATCGTGAATGCCATTTGTATTTTAAGGTGACTATACACATTAGCAGTACATCTTACCCATACTTATCTCGTAATCGACGAGCCGCTTCTGATTCATTTCTGAGCTTGAGGTAGGCCTCGTCCAGTGGTATTTCAGACTGGATTCCTGGAGCAAATCCGCAGTCGGGATTGAGACTGAGACGCTCTGGATCAACGAATCGCATTGCCTCTTCCACCCTCTCTACTATTGCTTGGACGGTGTCTATGTGTTCGAAACGGCATCCAACGGCACCTAATCCAATCAAAGAGTCCTCAGGCATATTCTTTAGAATTGCTTGATCTCCGGCAGCAGGTATGCTGAATTCCAAAACGTACTGGTTGACCTTGATCTTTTTCATAGTTTCGATGATGGGTTCGTAACCACCCTCTGCACCCCAGCCTTTACGGCCCCAATTTCTACGGCATAGATGGAGAGCTAATCTAATTCCATCAACACCTTCGATTACTTGGTTAATAAGATCTGCTGCTAGATCCTGTTCATATTGGGGATCCTCGAACGTTGCACGTATTTTAGGGTCTACCAGAACGGCTAAATGGGGCTCGTCGATCTGCACTACCGAAACTCCAATGTCTCGGAGTGAATATAACTCGTTTCGGAGAATCGGTACACATGCGTTCATAAACGACTCCCTTGTCGGGTATGCGGGTTTTGACCAATTGGCTTCCCATAACCGGACCCCCAATAAGTAAGGCGAAGGTAAACACACCTTGGTAGCCCGATTGGTAGAGTTAACTAGGAATGCTGCTTCTTTAGCAAGGAGACCGGGGCGGACCACTTCCATGGGCTCAGTGACTGTTATACCCCAACGATTCGGGTTGGTCCGTGGGTCCCTTGAGAAGCCTGAAGCAACGTCTGCTATGATGTGTGTGTAAGCGTGTCTACGCCATTCCCCGTCGCTCACCAGATCCAACCCAGCAGTTTCCTGAAGGGCAATGGCGTAGAGTACAGCTGCATCCATTTGAGGTGTCTGTGCGGCATCTGCCGATTCTGAGCCTGGCACAGCCGGGAGCATATCGATCACTGCCCTTGGTCTAGGCAGGCTCCCTACTACCCCCGCTTCGAATAGCTTGGGATCCTTCAGTCTGACTGGCATACGTTACTCCCCAGAGTATCAATTAGTACAAGGACGATGGGAATATTACCGAGTTTCTGTTTCGGATTCAGGAGAAACCTTTCTCCGTTGGATTTGTCTCTAAGATATACTGGTTAAAGAACAATGGGTATTGTAGAAAGAATAACATTAAAGGGTATAAGGGCTCTGGGATACGGAGCGTTAGTAGCTGCCCTTGCTGCTTGTGGAGGCAATTCCGGTTCGGATTCTTCACCTGTGCCAGATGTTGGTGATAAGACTGCGACCGAGTTTGAAAGTAGTGATCCTAATTTACCCGTCGGTGAACTTAGCTCGGCTGAGTATAAACAAATGCTGTCACTGATGTCGTCCACCCCTATTCCCTCTCCTGCATTGACAGCCACTTCAGTTCCTGTACCGGTGCCCACCGCTGTCCCGACTCCAGTACCCGTTTCATCCCCTGCGCCTGTTCCTGAGCCTACTCCATCTTTTGTACGCATCTCCGACGAAAACCTCGCAGTTGCAATAAAAAAAGCGTTGGGTTACGGAGCCGAAGTCGACCTAACCATGAACGATTTGCTGAGCGTAAATCGACTAGAGGCCACTGGAAAAGGGATATTCGTGCTCAACGGTCTCGAAAACTGCGTTAACCTTACTGAGCTTTTTCTCAGCGGCAATCCAATCGAGGACATCTCTCCTCTTGCTCCTCTTACCCGGTTGCGAAAATTGCATCTCGCTGGTGCTCGTGTCAGTGATATATCACCCTTGGCAAATCTTACAGAAATGAGAGATCTCAATCTCTATCGGAACTACATTAGCGACATTTCAGCGCTCGGGTCTCTTACCAACCTGACTGATAGATTGTCGCTTGGAGTCAATCAAATCAATGATCTGTCGCCCCTATCCCCTCTTACCAATCTGACCAAACTTGACCTTAATGACAACAAAATAGATGACATATCTTCTCTTGGGTCCTTGACCAATCTATTAGAACTCAATCTATCTGGATGCACTCCCATCAGATGCGAACGTGGCAGTCGAAAAGATGATAACGAATTAGGGATACACCACATTAGCGACATTTCAGCTTTAACGTCCCTAACAAAGTTAGAATCTCTCATTCTCCAAGGCAATGAGATCACTGATATTTCATCTCTCGGAACTCTCACCAAACTTAACAGACTCCACCTTAGTTATAACCAGATTAGTGATATCTCGTCTCTAGAGTATCTCGATAATCTGAACCAACTCTATCTCAACAATAATCAGATTGCTGATATTTCGCCTCTAGTGAAAAATATTGGAATGGTTGGTGACTCACCAGAAGATGGGGCTGTGGTTGGGCCAAGAGTGGCTCTTGAACATAACTCTCTAGATTTATCGAATGACTCTGAAACATTGAAAGATTTCAGAACATTGCGGGATAGGCATGTCCTGGTGACTGTGGAAGGAACTCGGCTTACTCCATAATTCTCCTAGCGGATATGCGGGAAATTTTAATCGTTAATTCATTGCTCTTTTTCCAAATGAAGGATTGATGATTCTCTAAGGCAATGTCTCATCAGTTGTTGCACCTTGGTTCGAAAATTCGGATTTACGTGTGCAGATAATTAACCTAGCCAGTGTGACTACAGTAGCAAACCATCAAAGGAGCCTTCAGATATACTGGTCAGCAAGGACGTAGTGAGGAGAGTGAATATGAAATCTGACGAAATAGCACTTTTCTGGCGGTTCATAGTTGAGTCAGAAGACAAACTCGTTGAATCCTTGCATGGTTTTGAGGAAGATGATTTGAACTGGAGCCCTTTGGGTAATGCGAACAGTCTATATGTACTGGCTACTCATACGATGGGTAACATAGAGCAAAATGTGTTGGGTGGAATTTGCGATGAGCCATTCCAACGCGATCGGGACGCTGAATTCCTAGCTAAGGGTGCTTCATGGGAAACGATACAAGGGCGTTGGCGCGAACTTAGATGTCGAATATCGGAGTGTATCAAAGACGTTCCTCAGAACCGTCTAGAACGTAAGAAAGAGTCTTCCCTTGGAATTTTGACGGGTCGGGAGACACTGATGGTAGTGGCTCGTCACGCAGCTGAACATCTTGGTCATGCAGAGCTCACTCGCGACCTACTGAATCAGAGGTCATGAGATAGTTGGATACACCTTCGAACTAGATATCCTGAATATGAGGTGATCAAATGGCAATCGTTGGATCTGGAGATCATCGGTACGAGCGCGTTCCACTATGGCCAAATATGCCCAGGGGCTGGGTTTTCGGTGCGGCTTCTGACGGCGCAGTCAATTCACAGGATGAGATTTATATTTTCAGCCGGGGTTATCATCCAGTGACCATCTGGAACAAAGACGGAAGCTTCATATCCTCTTGGGGTGAAGGGACATTCTCTGCTAATCCGCATGGAATATACATAGCGCCAAACGACAACGTTTGGCTTGTCGACAGGGATTTCCATATCGCTACAGAGTTCACTGCAGACGGAGATACTCTTAGAACACTTGGCGAAAAAAACGTTCCCTCCCCTACCTACTACGGGCGTCCGTTCAATCTGCCATCAGGAATTGCAATAGCCCCCAACGGGGACATCTTCGTCTCGGATGGTTATGGCGGGAATCGGGTGCACAAATTCGATGCTGATGGACAACTACTTCTTTCCTGGGGTAGCCGTGGCAACGGCCCAGGTGAGTTCGCGCTATTACACAACATCTGGGTGGATAGCAGCAGTCGGGTATTCATATGCGACCGGGAAAATAATAGAATTCAAATTTTTAGTGATCAGGGAGAATTCATAGAAGAATGGGTCGGTATGAGGATGCCGGGCGATATATGGATAACTAACGACACGGTTTACGTGGTTGAGCAAGGACCAGGTTCAGGTGTAAGCATATGGAACATCGACGGTACGCTTATTACCCGCTGGTATGGGGATGAAGGGGTGGGCCAAGACACCGTTTTAGATGGCCATGGCATATGTGTGGATTCAGAAGGCAGCATTTACGTCACCGAAATTGGGTCAGGGGAACGCGTCTCAAAGTTTCAACGAGTCTGATCGGTTTCGTTTGCTGTATACATGGCAACTCACATTTGTGTGCCTCAATGTTGTAATATTTGCTTCATTATTTAGTTGAGGAATCTCACTTTGACTCTGCCGATGCCAACATCATCTATCGCTCTCAAAGAGTGGGCAGTTGCTGTGGACACCCTTGGTTCAGGGCGACAGATAATCATTTTGCGTAAAGGAGGAATTCACCGGGAAGATAAGGATTTCAAGATGATGCATCCTAATTTTTTGCTTTTCCCTACCTACGAACACCAGAAAACCGATCTCATTAAGCCTAAATTCCATCTGGAATCGGAAAAAGCCTTTAATCAAAACGTTGATTCTAACGTAGTTACAATGTCGAAATGGTGTAAGGTGACTGATGTATTTGAGTTAAGAGACAGCGAGGCTCTTCAAAACTTATCGGGATTTCATTTATGGACAGATGATTATGCCCAAAAGAGACTTCACTGGCGTCCGAAAAACCCTCTAACGGTAGCGTTTCTTCGTGTTTATCAATTACTGCAACCGCTCGTTGTGCCCGTACTGGATCGATACAGCGGTTGTAAATCATGGGTGGACCTGGGAGAAGGTCTTCCACTGGGCGATATGAAGCCGGTGTTAACTGGTAATGAGTATGAACAAAAGGCTTTAGTTATAAAAAAAAGTCTCACCGAAGGCGGATTAACACAAATGTCCGATAACACTCGATAATGCGCTGTCAATCCTCTGCGCAGACTAGTGAACGTAAGTGGGCTTATCTAAGGGTTTTTGCCGCCGATTCATCGTGCTGATATTCCATCCGAAGCGAAGGCTAAACCCAAGTTGAATGGAATATTCAACATTTCCCCACGGTTTTGATTTGGGTTGTATTTTCTGAAGGGAAACTTGTTAATGGTAACTAGTTCAAAGAATCATATGACGGCGGATGCAGTTGTTATAGGCGGTGGATTGATGGGGACTAGCATACTGTACAACCTCGTAGAGCGCGGGATGAAGAACTCAGTGTTATTTGAACGTTGGACGCTTGGTTCGGGTTCGACTGGGCGATCATCCGGAATCATTCACCTATTTACCGATCCAGAGGAACCACGAGCAAGACTCACTTTGGAGAGCCTCCGGATATACCGCAATTTTGCTGAAATTGTGGGCGGTAGTGATGCTGGTTTTGTCAATACTGGATTTTTGATCACTGTCTCTAAAAACGAGTCGACGGCGGCCAAGAAACACGTTTTGAGACAACAAAACATGGGTGTGCCGATCAGACATGTATCTCTTGAGGAAGCTCAGGAATTGGCCCCATCTTTTTCATTTTTAGAAGACGAAGTATTTTTTTGGGAACCAAAAGCGGGGTATGGCGACCCGTATGAGGTGACATCGGCATATGCTACCCGAGCCAGAGAGAAGGGGGCACGGGTGGTGTTAGACGATCCTGTCCTGGAAATCGATTTGGAGGGGGGGCGCGTAGTCGCTGTCAAAACTGCCCATGGCAGGTTGGAAACGCCCAACGTGATTGTAGCCACCGGCCCGTGGTCAAGAACGTTCCTTTCTAAGATTGGTATCGATCTACCGCTTCAGCCCACACTTGCCGAGGTTTTTGTTTTACGTCGGCCTACGGACCAGATACCAAATCATACTGGAGGCAGTGACCCTGCCAACGGGATCTATTTTCGACCTGAAGGAAAAGATTTCACTCTGGTAGGTGGCAGCGCAACTCCTGGGAAAATTGATCCTGATGCATATACTCAGCATCCCACCGAAGAAACCGTTGGACGTCATTGGTCGGCTTTGAATAGACGAGTTCCGCTCATGAGCCATGCAGAGTTTTTTCGTGGCTATACTGGGATGTATACAGTCACGCCAGACCAGATGCCGGTGATAGACCTCTTGGATGGAATTGATGGTTTATTCGTGTGCACCGGTTTTAGCGGACGCGGTTTCAAATTGGCCCCCGCTGTTGGAGCAGTGGTCGCCGATCTAGTTTTCGATGGAGGTACTCGATTGACGGATATATCTTCCATGAGAATAGATCGTTTTTAACAGGCACTCAGCCCTGACTAATATACTATCCAACAGAACTCAACAACGATGAAGAGCGAGAAATTTATCCGGCGGTGTAACTGTTCTTTGAAAGTGTGATTTGATTCCGAGCGTTCAATGGAAGAAATTTATTGCTACATGCCCTGCTATATTTGGTTGGGCTCAGAGATGTAACTCCATTCACCGGCCCCTAAATGGCTAGTTGTTTGAAGCAGTTCTAGAGGGTGTGTTTCTTATTTTGTATGCTGGTTACCATGAATCAGATCGTCCACTCCTTTCAAAAGGGTTCATCTTTTCACTAATCAATAGGGGACCATGTCATTTCAAAAACACAGGTTGTGTCCAAGCTCGCGCTCCCCACGAGGAATCCACTCTGGCCCTGACATAGTTTTCATCCCCTTTAAAATGGTACTTGGCTTCAAGCCCAGTCTTCTTTGCCAACGTTTTGCCCCCCTTTCCTACGAATGTAGTGGTGTACGACTGTAAAGAGTTTGGGAAGCGTGTGTCTATTTTCAATGAAACAGAGTCTTTTGCTGTCTCCATCTCACTCAGTGTAACTCCCGTCGAGGCGTAAAAATTTCCTGTTGTAAGACTTTCGAGAATAGCTGTTTCAGTGGGTTCCTGGGCTCTGACCATCACCCAAGCCAGTCCGGGATTCGCGTTATCCGCACTAAAAGTTGAAGTAGTTATGGGAATCGTCTGTAGCCGTACCGTACATAACGCGTCCGTTGTCTAAGAACATATCCCAAATGTTCTCGTAGCTGAAAGTTCGTGGGTCACCAAGAATGTTAGCGGGATGTCCGTTGAAAATCTCCATTAGGCTCGGGCCTGTCACATTCAAAATACTCTTGTGATCAAATCCCTTTCGATAGTATGGAGCGCCGAATGATGCTATTCCACCAGATTTGATGATGGCGTTGATATTGTCCTGAAGGGTGTCCAAAACACCATCGGATATGATGGGGTCAACGGTATTTGGGAGACGAAAGGCGTTTACGTAAACAGCCACAGGGGTCATCTTCGAGATGGGCAGTTACTTCTTCACCCGTTATAGTTAACAAACCGTCCAATTTTGCGACATCGGGCATTCGAGTTACCGTGTTGTGGTCACTCATGACGACCCAGTCGTACCCGTGATCTCTATACCACTCAGCAACCTTAGCAGGTGAAACATCACCATCGGATTCTGTAGTATGTGCGTGGGTGCAACCTTTGTACCATCTAGGTTCTGCCATTAACCCTCTCCTGATGCACTGTACCGACTATCTAGTCGGCGCAGTATCCCAGTACCAAATTCCTCTGTCAAATCGTTTGTGAAATAAGCGGGACACCACCTATAACCAGAAGGTAAGGAATCCTTCTTATACCAAACTCCACCGTTCAATAATGCGTTGGTGATCGTGTATCAAAAAAGAAAACAAATCACGGACCGAAGTTTTGTAAGAAACGTGACATGAAGCAGATAAAGACATTTATACCAGTCAGAGTTCCATCACGAATCATGCATCAACATAGGATGACATTTTGTGAAGATGGCCCGGCGTGTTACATTGCGCGGTAGGTATTGAATTTGGTTAAGGAGGATGTAGTGAAATTCATAAGGAGTTTGGACAAATTCCCTTTTAGTGCTGCGGTTATTCACAATGGCAAAGTGCTTGAGACTGTGTTAACCGGTATTCCAGATGGTGGTAATTCCCCTGTGTCAGGTGGTGCGGGATCCGAAATGAGAGAAATATTCAACCAGTTGGACGAGATCTTGGAAAATGAAGGCCTGTCTAAACGAAACCTATGTTCAGCTCGCATTTATTTACAGGAAGTAACACGCGATGTTGGCGAAATTAACACGGAATGGTCAAACTATCTTGGTGACCACCCAATTAACCGACGTTGTTATGGAGTAGAATTGCAGAACGGTATGCTTGTTGAGGCATGTTTTGTGGCTGAGATCCCTGAGTAATTACAGAAATCATTTGGTACTGTAGCAGGTCCTCTCACGCAGTGGATTTAGTCTGGTTAACTCAAGGTGTTGTAATAAAAACTTGAATGGATGTTAATGCAACTAAAGGATTTCACCATCTCGACAACAGTGAAAATCCTGGGTGTTATGAATATAGTATGGACCCTCCCAATGCCCGCAGCATTGTATGGGTGATACATATGTGATTAGGTGGAAACCTTTATGACAACTTGGTCTGCGGCCAAAGGAGGCGCATTTTGACTGAACTGAAGGACGTTACACGTGAAACCACTATGAAACAGGTGCGTACAGGCGTGTTACCAGACTGCACCAGAGAAGAGTTTGACCGGCGACTAAAGCGCCTCCGAGAAGAAATGGACCGGACAGGGGTCGATGGGATTCTACTTACCCAAGAGAGTAACGTTCGATATGCTACCGGGTGGTACGAGGTTTGCTGGGACATACAAGCCTACTTCTGGATGGCATTCATCCCTCGAGACGAAAGCTTATCTCCGGCATTGATAATCTGCAGTGGGGGGTATCCTCAGACCCAAGGGAGTTGGATTGAGGACCTAGTAACTTGGGATTTTCCGGTGGGCTTTTACACTGGGAACCTCGGAGGAGCTGTGGTGGAATCCGTAGTTAGTTGGTTGAAGAAACTAGGATTGCACGAAGCACATATCGCGACAGAGATGGGTGCTCATTTTCGCATGGGAATGTCAGTGGAAATGTTTGACTCGCTTCGTGCTGCTTTGCCAAGTGTGAAATGGCGTGACTGTGGGGAGATTATGTGGCCCGTGCGTAGTATCAAATCTGATGAAGAGATAGGCAGACTGCGTGAATCCGTACGCATAACCTGCCTTGGAATTAAGGCAGGATTTGAATCTATACGTAATGGTGCATCTGAACGTGAAATCGCTAATATTATGGCTGCGGAAATG
>JASMAO010000211.1 GCA_030754315.1 SAR202 cluster bacterium | reverse complement strand
GATCTGTATATCTCCCCATGTATAGTCTCCTGAGACCTCTTGTGATTGGTAGGTTGGTTACGCTGCGACGTAACTATTCTGTTTGATTTCTTGTCGAAGAGTAGATACGCTGAATTGTTCTTTTCTTACTCTCAAGTCGATGTATAGCAAGGTGCCACCTATGAATAGCACTGGCAAGACTAAGGTTTCAACAAATATGCTGCTTATACTTTGCATGGTTACAAAAATGGTTGATGTTTGTTCCGTTCCAAATAAAGCCATCATCAATGCGAACGGTATAGTAATCACGATGGAGAGGCCGAATGTTACCAGAAGCAGGACGCAGAATATACCGAATATTCTCCATTTGGATCCAAAAACGAGGCCGTAGGTATGCCGCAACGCTGCCAATGCGCCATCAAACCCCGAAATCGCCGCCGCGGGAATCGACGTAAATAACCAAATCAGGAACATCCACAACATGCCAAAAGCCACGAAGTTCACGATGCCAGTCAACGCAGCGTTTCCTAACAGCATCGGTCTTCCCAAAACGAACAAGATTCCACCAAATACCGCGGCAACCCAGATCGCAAGTATCGCGCCCAGCGAGATCATCGATTTCACGCGAAACCAAAACCCATTTTGGTAACAGGCCCATACTTCTATGTTGGGGTCGTTTATTTTATGTAGAGCGACTAGGTACGATGCTGCACCGTAGACTGCAATTGTTCCAAGTGAGCTTGCAATCACGGATAGGTACATTGGGCGGGCGCTTGGGTCGAACAATGTATGCAGAAATATTAGCAGTCCTAGCGGGACCTGTACTATCGCTACGAGATATAGAAACTTCTTTAGGTGCGCGCCATATATGCCGAACGTCTCGTTGAGGAGCTCAATAAGGCTCCTAGGCAAGAGGGGATCCGGTTGTGGCAAGAGGCAGCCGCTAGAGCGGGGATCCGGTTGTGTTTCCTGCGTTAAAAATGCCATCTTGAATTTACGTATTTACACCCTTCGCCGTTTTGGAGGACGACAGCCATTGTGAGGTATCGGTGTAACGTCTCGTATACTGGTCACCAGCAGGCCCGAAGCGTTTAATGACCGGATGGCGGCTTCCCTTCCAGGTCCAGGGCCTCTGACATAAACTTCGACCCTTCGCAGGCCGTGTTCCATTCCTTTACGTGCGGCGTTTTCACCAGCCCTTTGTGCCGCAAACGCTGTAGACTTGCGTGACCCTTTGAACCCTACAACGCCTGAACTGCCCCAAGTTATAACCTTACCCTCTGGGTCAGTGAGCGTGATTAGTGTGTTGTTAAACGTGGACTGTATATAAGCCCGGCCTACCGGTATGGATTTCCGTTCTTTTTTTCTGTTCCTAGGCCTTCTTGCCATTCTCGCTTCTCTCTTCCATATTATCTTTTCGATGCGGTGCTATGTTCTGGTAACAGTATGCCTACGGCCTGCTACTGGTACTCTCCGTCCCCGTCGCGCGCGTGCATTGGTTCGGGTTCGTTGACCCCGAACCGGCAGTCCCCTACGGTGTCGAAGCCCGCGGTAGCTTCCGATATCGATTAATCGCCTGATGTTCATATTTTGTTCGCGGCGTAGGTCGCCCTCGATTTTTTTCTCCTGATCCAGTATTTCTCTGATCCGTTGGAGTTCTGACTCTGTCAAATCCTTGACTCGCGGATTTTCTTGTATATTTGCTTTACCTACCACGTCTTTGGCTTGGGCTGGGCCTATGCCATATATTCTGGTTAGAGATGTCTCCACACGCTTATCATCGGGTATATTGACACCTGCTATGATGGCCATTGTGCTACTTTCCCCCTAGCCTTGTCTCTGTTTATGACGCTTATTATCGCAGACCACGAGAACATTCCCGTGTCGTCTGACTATCTTGCATTTTGCGCACCGCTTTTTAACTGACGCGGAGACTTTCATTATTTAACCTCAGTCTCTGACAAGGCGATTATCTGAACCGATACGTGATTCTGCCTTTCGTTAGATCGTAAGGCGAGAGTTCGACAAGTACTCTGTCGCCTGGCAGTACACGTATGTAATTCTTTCGTATTTTACCTGAGAGGTATGCAAGCACGTGGTGTCCGTTAGGCAATTCGACATTGAACGTTGAATCTCGTAAAGCCTCATTTACGGTACCTTCTACCTCTATAGCTTCCTTCTTGGCCATCTATACCTTTGCCTCAACCATATTCACAGAGGTGAACACCTCAACCCCGGCATTGGTTATTGCTACCGTGTCCTCAAAGTGAGCTGATAGCTGTCTGTCTGCTGTTACGACGGTCCATCCATCGCTCATAGTTTCAGTTTCCCATGACCCCATGTTCAACATTGGCTCGATTGCAATCGTCATACCTTGTCGTAAGATTGGGCCTTTACCAGGGGATCCATAATTTGGAACTTGAGGATCTTCGTGTAATGATCGGCCTATGCCATGGCCCACGTATTGCCTCACTACACCGTATCCTAGGCCTTCAGAATATTCTTGAATCGCGGAGGAAATATCTCCGATCCTCGCACCCGGTTTCACTTGGGCAATCCCCAGTCTAAGCGCCTTCTCAGTGGCTTCGATGAGACACTGAGCCTTGCCGGTGATGTCGCCTACTCCTGCGGTGAAAGCCGTATCGCTATGAAAGCCGCCTACAATGGCCCCAATGTCTATACTGATCAAATCGCCTTCGTTCATGCACCGGTTTGATGGAATGCCGTGCACTATTTCCTCGTTAAATGATGAGCAAATAGTCGCAGGGAATCCCAAATATCCTTTGAAAGATGGGACGCCGCCTCTCTTTCGGATCTCGTTCTCGGCTATACGGTCCAACTCTGCGGTTGTTAAACCAGGTTGGATTGCTTCTGCTAGCAAGATCTTAGTCTCTGCGACGATTTGACCGGACTCGCGCATCAAGTCAAGTTCTTTGGAGGACTTAATTGTCACTCCGGTTGGTCTTCCATTTTGATTTTTGTCATTAGTCATGATGTTTGCGTCAATTAGAGGTCAATGTCTTGTCGGGTTGAGGCTTGTGAGAAACCCGAAGACGCGGGGCTGAGGAATCTGCCTTCACGTCCCCTGAAATTCGATGTTGATATGATAGCATAGGGTGGTTATTCGGGGTTTCCATGTTAGTTTTGAGCGACTAGTCGAGTGCCCTTAACAGCCTTTCACCGATCTTTTCTATTGAACCCACACCATTGACCTCTCTCAGCCTCCCCAAAACTTGATAATAACCAATCAGTGGAGCAGTCTCCTCCTGATACACTTGGAATCGTTTTTTTATAGCTTCCGGTTTATCATCGTCTCGTTGGTTTAGTTCTGTCATACACTTATCGCAGATACATGGTTCTGAAGGTGGCGCAAAGATCGTGTGGTACTGTGTTTTACACTTACTACAAACTAGCCGGCCGCTAAGCCTGTGGATTAACTCCGTTTCTGGAACATTGACATAGATTGCTAGATCAATACCGCCGGAATTGGCAAGGGCTTGGTCAAGTGCCTTGGCCTGACCGATAGTTCTTGGAAAGCCATCGAGCAAAAACCCACCAACTCCGGTGTTCTGTTCAATCCAATCCATTACCATTGTGATAGTCACCTTGTCTGGTACAAGGACGCCATCCTTCATATATGAACGCGCCACTCGGCCCAGCTCTGTGTCTCGATCTTGGTGGTCTCTAAACAGATCGCCGGACGAAATTTGCGGTATTTTTAGATTTTCGGCGATCAACGTCGCCTGTGTGCCCTTTCCGGCCCCTGGCGGACCCAACAATATTACCTTCAATCTAACGAATGAATCCCTCGTAGTTTCTCATCATCAATTGTGCTTCCAGTTGGCGCATCGTGTCTAATGCTACGCCAACCATAATGAGTAGACTGGTGCTGCTCAAAGTCAAGGCGCGCACGTCTGTAATCTGAGTTACGAAATACGGAATGATTGCAATAATGCCAAGGAATAATGCGCCGCCCCAAGTTATGCGGACGATGAGTCTGTTTAGGTATTCCTGAGTTGGTTTTCCTGGGCGAATGCCTGGAATAAAACCGCCATTTCGTTGGAGGCTCTCCGCGAGGTTTTGTTGTTGGAAGATAATGAGCGTGTAAAAAAATGTAAACATTACTACGAGAACAAACACGGCACCCCAATAAGGCAATCCAGAAGGATCAAGTGTGTCGGCAAAGAACCGAGCCGTTTTTGATACTATGTCGTCACTAAGGGGGTTTCGAAAATAGCTGGCAATAGTGGCCGGGAGAATGATAATTGAAAATGCGAAGATCAGAGGTATCATTCCTGCCGAGTTCACTCTCAATGGTAGGAATGTAGACCCACTCTGTCTTTGCATTTTTCCGCCTCTGAAGACGCTCCTACCGTACTGCACAGGAACTCGGCGTTGGGCCTCGTTGAAAAGGACAATGACGTATATTATGCCAAGGCCGAACAGCACTAGAAGGATTAAGCCGGCAGATTGATTTTGTTCTAGGAAACTCTGACCTATTATTTGAGGGAATCTTGCCACGATTCCACCGAAGATGATTAGAGAGATCCCATTTCCAAGTCCTCGCTCTGTTATCAACTCACCTAGCCAGACCAAGAACATCGTACCAGCTACGAGCGAGATGACTATCCCAAAGGTTGTGATATTAAGGCCGAAATTGATGTTTGGAAGCACCCCTCCCTGTCGGAGTATTGTAAGCTGACCCCACGCTTGCATAATGGCTATAGGTACAGTTAGCCAGTGTGTGATCTGATTCATCCGTTGTCGGCCGTATTCGCCCTCTTCGGAAAGGGATTTGAGTTGAGGTAGTACAGGAGTGAGAATTTGCATCACGATTGATGCTGTAATGTAAGGATAAACGCCCAATGCTGCCACGCTCAGATTGGCCAAGGCCCCGCCGCTGAACAAGTCAAGGAATCCTAAGAGTGCCTGGCTCTGGAAGGCTTGAGCTAACGCTTGGGTGTCCACACCAGGTACTGGCACGTGGGCTACAAATCTGAAGATGACCAACATTGACAAAGTGAAGATGATCTTAGAACGCAGGTCGGGGACCTGCATAGCGTCGATCATTGACTGAATTAATTGTGGGCGGCCTAGTTCTTCACTGCCCGATTGGGCCCGCTGCACTAGTCGATCTCCCTGACGCTACCGCCTGCAGTCTCTATCTTATGACGTGCTTTAGCGGTGAAACGATGTGCTTCTACAACCAGGGGAGAATTGAGATCTCCACGCCCTAAAATCTTGACAGGGCGTTTCAGGTTTTTGACAATTCCGGAGTTAATCATGTGGGTTAGTGTGACTTCGAAGTTGGCGGGGAATTGCGCTAGCCTATCAAGATTGACAACGCTGTATTCACGTCGAAATGGGTTGGTGAATCCTCTGAGGCTAGGCAGAGCCTTTGTAATTGGATTCTGCCCCCCTTCGAAGCCAGGGCGTACACCACCGCCACTCCGTGACTTTTGGCCCTTGATTCCACGGCCTGAGTATGTACCCATGCCACTTCCGTTTCCTCGGCCAACTCGTTTTCGATCCTTCTTTGCACCGATTGTAGGTTTTAGTTCATGCTGTTTCATATGTTGGAAGCTCGTTCCTTGGCTCTCGATTAGTCTACGTCAGCTACCTCTAGCAGGTGCTTGACTTTTTGGACCATCCCATTAATTGATGGGATGTTTTCATGTACGACTGTTTGATGCAGTCGTTTCAACCCCAGACTGGCTATAGTACGCCGCTGGTCTCGGGAGTATCCTATCCCACTTCTTTTCCAAGTTATTGCTATCTTACTCATTTGATCGATTGGCTATAATTAATTTTGTTTGACGTAGTAGTATTCTCATTGGGTTTAATGTGATGTGCTACGATTGGGTGTAGATTCGGCTAATTGTTTTCTCAGGCTAGTCTCCTTCATCGGATCCTTTAGTTGAGAGAGTGCCTGGTAGGCGGCTTTGACAGAGTTGACGGGGTTTGTACTCCGTCGGACTTTTGTCAGAATGTCTTTAACCCCGGCCAGTTCTACGACGGCTCGTACCGATCCCCCTGCGATGACACCAGTACCAGGTGAAGCAGGCTTCAACATGACCTCGGATCCTCCGTATTTGGCCGTGACTTCGTGAGGGATAGTACTTCCTTTCAACGGAACTGTCAGCATATTTTTCTTGGCTTTAGCAGCGCCCTTACGGACCGCGTCTGGTACGGCATCGGCTTTTCCGATACCAATTCCAACTTGTCCATCTCTATCGCCGACGACTACTACCGCACTGAAGCTCAGATGCCTTCCTCCTTTAACGACCTTGGCTACTCGAGAGACTTTCACGACTCTCTCGTTGAGATCCGTGTCTTCGGAGGAGGGCCTACCAGATGACCACATCATTAGAATGCAACCCCCTCTCTACGTACTGCTTCGGCAAGCTCTTTTACACGACCGTGATATTGGTTTCCTCCACGGTCGAATACGACCTTGTTGATACCCTCAGCCTTTGCTCTTCTGCCTATTAGAGTACCAACCTGACGAGATACTTCGGTTTTCTTTTTGTCCTCGTGCCCGTTGCCGCGCACCTCTGATTCGAGACTTGAAGCAGCAAGCAGCGTCACGCCACGCTCGTCATCCACGATTTGTGTATAGATATGGCTTAAGCTACGAAAGACGGCCAAACGTGGTCTCTGACCGGTACCCTTGATCTTTTGACGTACCCTAATGTGTCTTTTTACCCTTTGAGAACTACGAGTACGGGCTTTCCCCATCAGACAATTTCCCTTCTGGCACTCTTCCCCGGCTTGATTCGAACTTGTTCACCCAAGTATCTGATTCCTTTGCCTGTGTAAGCGTTTGGTGGGCGGACTTTTCTTATCTCTGCTGCGGCTTGGCCGACTCCTTGTTTATCTGATCCTCGTATATGGATCAAGTTGTTGCCTTCAACCTCAATCGTGATTCCTTCACGTGGTTGGTAATCTACCGTATGACTCTTCATCACGCTCAGCGAAATCCCTTTGCCACTTTGCTGAACCCTGTATCCGACCCCTTGAAGTTCCAAAGATCGTGTAAATCCTTGACTCACTCCTACGACCATGTTGGAGAGCAGGGTGCGGGTCAATCCATGCAAGGAACGATGTTCGCGTTCGTCGGAAGGCCTCTCAACGTGGAGGGTACTGTTTTCTTGGGCGATTTTCATGTCTGTGTGAAAAGTTTTACTCAGAGTCCCTTTAGGGCCCTTGACAGTGACCTGATTTCCGTTCACGGTCGCTTCTACTTCTGATGGTAAAGATATTGGCTGTAACCCTATTCTTGACATAATCACTCCTACCAGACGTAGCAGATCAACTCGCCGCCTGTTTCCTCTCGCCATGCCTGTTTACCTGTCATGACTCCCTTCGAAGTCGATAGGATTGAGACACCGAGCCCTCCATAATAGCGCGGAATCTCGCCCTTCCCTACGTAAACACGGAGTCCGGGCTTGCTTACCCTTTTGAGGCCAGATATTGCAGGTTCGTCCTTTCCGCGGTAGTGCAGCGTTATTTTGATGGTTCCCTGCGGAGAATTGTTTGTTATAACCTCGTAGTTCGCTATAAATCCCTCCTCACGAAGGATTTTAGCTATAGAAGTTTTCACATTCGAGGCGGGAACCATGACTGAGTCATGCCTTACGCTCACCGCATTGCGAATCCGGGTCAACATATCCGAGATTGGGTCTGTTACCGGCATTTCCTACCTCTGAAAATTAATACTTTTATGTCCATGCGCTTGACCTGTGTGGTCTACCAACTTGCCTTCCGGATACCCGGAAGGTGCCCAATCAACGCGAGTTCTCTAAAGCAAATACGGCAGAGCCCAAAGTGCCTAATATAGGCACGTGGCCTACCGCAGCGTTGGCAACGATTGTTTATTCTAACCTTGAATTTCTTTGGTTTTTTTGCATTTACGATTTTAGATGTTTTAGCCATTCCCTGTCCTACGCTGCTCTTATGTCGTTTTCTGTTCTAGCAAATGGTATTCCTATCAGTTCCAACAGACGAAACCCTTCACGATCGGTCTGTGCAGTTGTTACTATGACGATCTGAAGGCCTCGAATACGGTCAACGGAGTTGTAGTCGATCTCTGGGAAGATAATTTGTTCACGGAGGCCTATCGAGTAGTTTCCCCTACCGTCGAAGGCTTTTCTGGACAAACCGTTGAAGTCTCTTATTCGTGGCAGAGATGAGCTAATCAACCGATCAAGGAATTCATACATACGTCTCCCCCGAAGGGTCACACTGAGTCCGATTGCCTGACCTTCCCTTAATTTGAAGCTTGCGATAGACTTGCGCGCGCGCCTTACCACCGGTTGTTGGCCTGTAATCGCTGCCAAGTCACCAGTTGCATTCTCGATGGCCCGTGAGTTCTCCAACGCCTCACCAAGTCCGATATTGACCACAATCTTTTCTAATACTGGGACTTGCATTGTTGACGAGTAAGCGAACTCCTCCATGAGTTGAGGTGCCAAGTGGTTTCGAAAGTGCTCATGCAGCCTTGGCAGTGAAGTTGACTGTGGCTTTGACTCCACCGATGCCTCAGGAATGGTTTCGGGAGCTACTTCCGTTACCGTCTTTTTCTTTCTAGGTGACCGTTTTTTTTGTGTTGGTTTCTTGGGCTGCGCAGCCTGTTCAGCTACAGCCTCGTTTGGGGGTTCACTTTTAACCGCTACATCTGGGGCTTTCACTGCCACTCGTTTTTTTCGCACCGTTTTTTTGGTCGCAGCTTCATCATCTGTTGGTTTAGTAACTGCCTTCGCATTGCTTCGGGTATTCTTTTTTGCACCTGTCTTATTGGATGTTCCCTTTTTACTTCTTGAAGCAGTCGAACGATCTTTCGGATCCTGAGGAGTGGCCAATTCTTTCTCCAAGGTGTCCTTCTCAAGATCCTTTGGTTGTCCCTTGCTCTTCTCGGTGGTCATTCGATTACTTCCTTGCATTTAATACATACACGCGCCTTGGTGCCGTCAGCCAACATTTTTGTTCCAATACGCGTGGGTTTCGCACAGTGGGTACAAACAAGCATGACATTGGCCGTTTGTAAGGGCAATTCCTTTTGGATAATCCCTGCTTGCCTAACTCCCGGTGTGGCTTTGGTGTGCCGTTGCACGACGTTCATGCCTTCGACTAGAACCGCGTTTTTCTCGGGGAATGTTTTGGTAATGCGTCCCGATTTACCTCGGTCACGTCCTTTGATTATTTGAACGGTGTCGTTCGTTTTGAGCCGCATCATAATACCTCGGGCGCTAGTGAAACGATGCGCATGAAATTTTTGTCACGCAGCTCGCGTGCGACCGGGCCGAAAATCCTGGTACCTCGAGGCATTCCGTCCTCACCGATGAGGACCGCGGCGTTGTCATCGAATCGAATATGAGATCCATCTTGCCTGCCTTGGGCCTGAGAGGTCCTCACTATCACTGCTTTGACAACCTCACCTTTACTTACTGCTGAGGCTGGAGTAGCTTCTTTGACTGACGCCACGATAATGTCCCCAAGTCGTGCATACTGCCGTCCGCTGCCCCCCGGTACACCGATGCAACTTATTGTTCTAGCGCCAGAATTATCGGCGACTTTGAGTCGAGAGTAGATCTGTATCAATTCTTTTCCTTGTTCAATTCGCTGTCCGCTGCAGGCTCGTCTTCGGGAGCGGTTTCTGCAGGCTCGTCTTCGGGAGTGGTTTCTGCAGGCTCGTCTTCGGGAGCGGTTTCTGCAGGCTCGTCTTCGGGAGCGGTTTCTGCAGGCTCGTCTTCGGGAGCAGCCTCAATGTTTTCT
>JASMAO010000210.1 GCA_030754315.1 SAR202 cluster bacterium | reverse complement strand
AGAGTCTCTGGAGGTAATATCGGCAATATTCAACATCGTGATCTGCTCAGTCGTGACAGGGAAACGCGGGGCAATATTTTTTAGGATTCTTATCGCCGGTTGCATGAGTTGTATTGGCACATGGACCTTCGCGATCTTCACCCCGAGGGTCTCCGCAATGCAATCCAGTATTTCATTATATGTGTAATGGTCCGGACCCCCGGCTTCGATTAGTTGGCCCTCCAATTCTTCTTCTTTGCTGTTTTCCACGGCGATAACCAAACAACGGGCCATATCTTCTACGGCAATGGGTTGGAATTTCGCTAACCCATTTCCAACGACCAGGACTACCGGTAAAATTTTTGCCTGCGCAGCCAAGATATTGAAGAATTCGTCCCCTTCACCGAAGCCCACAGAAAACCTCAAAATGGTGTGCGCCATCGAGCTCCGTTGCACTTCCTGCTCCGCCATCCATCTAGAGTACGTGTATGGAATTCCTGGATCAGGGTTCGCGCCGATCGCGCTGGCGTGGACAATTCGGCGTACACCAGCATCTTCGGCTGCTTGAAGAACGTTGACGGTTCCACGGTAATTAACTTGATTGAAGGTGCAGTTGTCCCGTTCCCGAATTATTGCAGCCAAGTGCACCACACAGTCGGCTCCCTCACATGCATTGCGTAAAGTTTCCGCGTTAAGAATGTTTCCTATAACAAGTTCTGCGTTGCGATCGACGGAGACCGGAACCTTTGACTCTCTTCGCACCAGAGCACGTACCTGAAATCCTCGAGCACTAAGTTCCGAGACAACTCTACGACCCACGAATCCCGTTGCGCCTGTGACAAGAATCATGGGTTTAAGCATGCGAGGGGCGGCTTGTTGCTAGCAGTCCGATTCTTAAACGATTGCCCCAGTGCTCGCTGCCTCTTCAGAAGCAACTCACGTATCTGTTTGATCGCCCACACCCTGGCGTGCCTCCCACTCAAAGCGCAGCACTTCCATTAACACAAAGTCTTTCCCGCTGCGGCGCACTCGTTCTACCTCCCTGAATCCTGACTTTACAAAGGACCGACGGGCACGTGCGTTCCATTCGAGGGTGTGGAGATACACCCTATCTATTGAAGTGTGTGTAAAAATATGCGCAAGCATTGCGTCTACTGCTTCGGTGCCGTACCCGTTGTCCCAATAATCACGGTCACCAACCATAATGCCGAGTTCAGTCTGCCCACGCCGTTCATCGATGTCATAATACATACAATTCCCAATATGGCGACCTTCATTCGTATCAAGTGCAAATCTCTTCGCGGAGGGATTTTTGTAGCCTAGCTCATCTTTGGAAAACGATTTGAATTCCCTGAACGTCATTTTGAGCGGTTTGGTAGCATCAAGACGTGCCAATTCCTCGTCAGTCCGCCATGCATAATCGTCTTCCGCATCCTCAATTCGTTTGTTCCGGAGGATGATTCGTTCTCCTTTAATAGCCTCGGCCGCAAAGTCTGCTAACTTATCTTTTCTCTGAGACCAGGGAAAGACCTTTTTCAACAATCTTTGCCTCGTTTTCGTATGTTATTTTTTTGAGAGCCTCTTCCGCAGAAAACCACATCACTTCATCAAACTCATTGTCGTGATCAGACATGTCACCTCCAGTCACCTCCATCAGGTAGAAGTAGACGGTCTTTCGAAACCAAACGCCAGTATGTGGACTGATGAACCTGTAAGATATTTTGTCGATTGGTCCGGTGGTCCGCACATCCAAGCCAGTTTCCTCGGACACCTCCCGCAAAGCTGTCTCTGATCTGCTCTCACCAGACTCAGGGGTCCCTTTTGGCAGAGCCCATAGCCGTGGCGAGTAGCGTCCACAGAGTACGACCTCCAGCCCTGTTTCTCCGTTACGAATTACAAGTCCCCCAGCTGAGACTAAATGGTCCTCTTTTTTCATCTCCCAAGATCTTCTATCTGTCCCGTTTCTAATTTTAGGGTCCGTTCGAATTAGCGGTCAAGGCGATTTTAGGCGACATAACCTCTTGATATCCCAATGTTCTAGATCTACAATGTACTGGTACCCTAACATAGCAGGAATTTAATTAAGGATTAATTTGGAGTTCACCCTTTAAGTTGGCCCAGAGAGGCCGGCAAGGGACTTGACGGCCCGACGCTCTGCGGAAACCCACAGGCGTTGCTGCTAAGACCTCTTGCCGAGCCGGTGAGAGGTTTTTTTTATTGGAACAATCCGACAAAATACAGGATGTTTACTCTCAATCTCGTTCCATTCTCAGCGCTGAGGGTATGCGACGCACCCTGACAAGGATTGCCCACGAGATCCTGGAACGGAACAGGGGGGCAGGAGAGATTGTTCTTATCGGCATTCACACAGGAGGCCTGCCTATCGCGCGGCGCCTCTCCGCATTAATCCAGAGTTTTGAGGGGGCTCCTCCTCCCGTTGGCTCACTCGACATCAGCCTCCATCGAGACGATCTTGCTGATCGGAATAGGCCCTTGATGCACCCGACTGAAATTCCAGTGAGCATTGAAGGACGTCTTGTGATCTTGGTCGACGACGTCCTCTACACGGGACGCACAATTAGAGCCGCAATGGACGCTCTCAATGACTTCGGCAGACCGCGCCACGTTCAATTAGCGGTCTTGGTTGACCGTGGCCACCGCGAGCTACCGATAAAGGCAGACTACGTCGGGAAGAATGTCCCCACAGCGCTGGACGAAGAAGTCCGGGTTTGTGTGGCCGAAATCGACGGAATTGACGAAGCACTGCTTCTGAGTAACAGGTGATGAAATGACACAGATTGGCGAAGTCGCTGAGCCTAATGTGCTGAAATCAATCCCATCCCCGCACCTTCCTGCGCGTCGACATTGTCTAGATCTTGATGATTACTCTCGCCAGGAAATTGAGGCAGTTCTTCAGAATGCCACTGTCATGAAAGACGTAATGCACCGCGAGATTCGCAAAGTGCCTGCACTCCGGGGCAAGAGCATTGTAACCCTGTTCTACGAGCCAAGTACGCGTACACGGGTTTCCTTTGAGCAAGCTGGCAAGATTCTCAGCGCTGACGTTATAAATGTGTCTAGCAGCGGCAGCAGTGCGGAGAAGGGCGAATCTCTTTATAATACTGCCCTGACTTTGCAGTCTATGGAGGCCGACATCATAATTGTTCGGCATCCTGATTCGGGTGCGCCTAATTTCCTCGCACGCCATCTCAACGCATCGATTATTAACGCCGGCGATGGCAGTCATGCCCATCCTACCCAAGCCTTGGTGGACCTTTACACAATGGCCAGCCACGCCGACCGACTAGAAGGGCTGCGGGTGGCCATTGTCGGCGACATCCAGCACAGCCGAGTGGCCCGTTCTAACCTATGGGGGCTGACAAAGATGGGTGCCAGTGTCGTTCTGTGTGCTCCACCAACCCTAATGCCCATAGATTTTCTTGGCGGCCATCATTCCAGATCAAATAATCCATTCACCTCAGTGGAGATAGAGACATCTATCGAACGCGCGTTGGAGGGCGCGGACGTGGTTATGGCACTACGCCTCCAAAAGGAGCGTCAAGACGCAGGGAACCTTCCGTCCCTAAGAGAATATTCACGGCTCTACGGACTCACGCCAAAACTGTTAGAAAAGGCTCGGACTAGCGTAATCGTAATGCACCCTGGGCCTATGAACGAGGGCGTTGAGATTGATCCCGCAGTCGCCCACGGACCCATGTCCGTCATAGAGGAACAGGTAGCTAACGGAGTAGCGGTGCGAATGGCCGTTCTTTACGGCCTAGTCCCCGCTACAAGGCATAGGGACTAGGCCCATGGCAGGCATTCTGATGGAACGCGCAACTGCAGTTGTTATTAGGAATGACAGGGTCCTACTGTTAGAAGACCAGACTTTTAGGGCCTACATGATGCCAGGGAGCCTGATTGAGCCTAACGAGAGTCGCTCAGATACAGTTATCCGAGGACTTTTTGAACAAACAGGCCTGTCGGCAGTCAGTGCCGCTCACTTATTCGACTGGGAAAGCACTACTAATCGGCACAGCGTATTCCGTATCGAAACAGGCGGAGATGTGCAGATTGGGAATGGGCCAGCCTCGTTCATATGGTGGGATCGCAAACAGGGACCGCAGTTGTTTGCACACGTCAACGCGATACTCCTCAGGTTGGCTGCATATGAATAACTCCGGACTGTTTTTGATAAAGAACGGCCATGTCATCGATCCTGCACAGCAAATCGACAGACTGGGGTCCGTACTAATCCAAGACGGAGCCATATCAGGCATTCTTGGTCCGAATGAAGATGTCGCTGAGGCCGACATTCTCGACGCGAGCGGCTTTATAGTCTGCCCTGGCTTTATAGATCTGCATTGTCATCTACGAGAACCGGGTTTTGAGTATAAGGAAACCATTGCATCGGGTACGCTTGCCGCGGCACACGGTGGATTCACGACCGTTTGCGCGATGCCCAACACCAACCCCGTTGCCGACACCCGCGCAACTGTTGATTTCGTAACAAGCCGTGCCAATCAAGATGGTGCCGTACGTGTGCTTAAAATCGGTGCTGTAACTGCGGGCAGTCGTGGGGAGCGGCTTGTAGAAATGGGAGAGCTGGCCGACGCTGGTGTTATCGGATTCAGTGACGACGGGCTTCCGGTCAGCAACAGCAACATCATGCGGCAGGCATTAAGTTATAGCTCAACTTTTGGATTGCCCATCATAAATCACTGTGAGGAGCGTTCCCTTTCCCTCGGTTCTATGACCGAGGGATGGGTTTCGAACCGCTTGGGACTCTTAGGCATACCAAATTCAGCTGAGGAGGTAATGGTCGCTCGTGACATCGGGCTTGCTAAGTTAACAGGCGGCCGCCTTCACATCGCCCATGCAAGTACTGCGGGGACGATTGAGCTAGTGAGCATGGCGGCCCAGGAAGGCCTCAGTGTAACCTGCGAGGTTACACCACACCACCTAACCCTATCAGAGGAGGCCGTTCTGGGTGATGGGCATGCTGATCGTTCTTTTGGGCCGCTGGGCGCAAGCGCATACGACACAAATGCTAAGGTCGCGCCGCCGTTACGCACTCGGGCAGATGTCGCTTCTCTCGTGCAGGGCCTCAAGGAAGGCTCCATCGACTTCATCGCAACAGACCACGCTCCTCACGCTACTGTTGACAAACTTACCACCTTCGACAAAGCTGCCAGTGGTATTAGCTCTTTAGAAACGGCCCTTGGCTCACTCATGTCACTGGTTCACGACGGAGACATTACTCTCCAGCTTCTTATCGAGAAGCTTACTGCAGCACCGGCCCGTTTCTTAGGTCGCAATCTTGGCAGCCTGAAGTCAGGGTCTCCCGCTGACGTTACTGTCTTCGATCCGAACAAAGAATGGGTCGTCGATCCTAGCGCCTTCGTTTCCAAAGGGAAAAACACCCCTCTCTCAGGTGTCGCGTTGAAGGGACGCATTATCGCAACAATCGTGGCAGGAGATGTTGTCTATCAACAGAATGGGTAAGGAAATAGACGTCCCTGCGTCACTTGTTCTCGAAGACGGATCTGTCTTCGAGGGCTACGCTTTTGGTTCAATGCGGCCTGCGTTAGGCGAGTTGGTATTTAACACCTCTATGACCGGCTACCAAGAAATTCTCACTGACCCTTCTTACGCTGGCCAGATCGTTATGCCTACTTATCCACTCATTGGTAACTACGGGATAAATGCCCGCGACTTCGAGTCTCGCAGAGTGCAGGTGTCAGGTTTTGTAGTTCGTGAGCACTGTCTTCAGCCTAGTCACTCAATGAGCACCTCGTCCCTCGACCAGTTCCTTGCTGACCAGGATGTGCCGGGTATCAGTGGCATTGATACCCGTGCTATCACTCGCCTACTGCGAAATCGTGGCGTCATCATGGGTACCATTGCTATCAACGAGTCTGTGGATGAGGCACTAGCTCGACTTCACAAAGGGCCCTCCTATGATGACATCGACTTCGTGTCAGGGGTCAGTGCTGACACTTCCTATACTTGGCCGAGCGCTTCTACTTCTTGCGGGGCGCCCTTGATGCGCCCACGCCGTATAGTCGTTGATGACTACGGCCTGAAATATAATATCCTACGATCACTTCGCTCCAGGGGCTGCGAAGTGATCGTAGTGCCTGCTCACGCAACGGCCAATGATGTCCTCGCGCGTAATCCAGACGGGGTAGTTCTTTCCCCGGGCCCTGGCAATCCGGAACTGCTCGGGTACGCGGTAGACACAGCGCGGGGGTTATTGGGACATGTGCCCATTCTGGGTATCTGTCTTGGTAACCAGGTGCTCGGTCTAGCGTTAGGCGGCAAGACCTTTAAGCTAAAGTTCGGACATCGCGGTGGTAACCACCCCGTGCGTGACCAGCGTACGGGCCGTGTACACATCACTGCGCAGAATCACGGTTATGCCATCGATCCTGACAGCTTGCCTCCTGAGGTTGAAATCAGTCATGTTAACCTAAATGACGGCACAGTTGAGGGGATACGTCACAGATCACTACCCGCCATGAGTATTCAATACCACTCCGAAGCCTCACCGGGACCGCAAGATAACGAATACATCTTTGATGAGTTCCTAGCATCCATTGACGATTAAAAGAAATGAATGGTTACTAGGGCCTTTGGCTTATTTGCAGGCTGCCGAAATTTGTATTTGGCAATTGGAGTGCGGTGCTTGACCGCCGTGACTAAATTTACCGGCATCAAGACCATCTCTTTTGACGAGATTCGTCTCGAGTCGATTAAGCAAGCCCTCCGAGATATAGGCCGCTCTGATGATGCCCTTGGCCTGCATCTGTTCGGTATATATGTCCAACACCGTGACTCTAACATGGCTCTTTTCGATGATGTGCTGCCAGTGTTCGAACACCTCAGTAGAAAAAGAAAATATCGCTTGGGGCTCTTGTCGAACGGCAATTGCTATGCAGACCGTCTCGGCCTGCAAGATTTCGTTTCCTTCCAAGTTTTCTCTCAAGATCACTGTGGCGTGGAGA
>JASMAO010000209.1 GCA_030754315.1 SAR202 cluster bacterium | reverse complement strand
GTATAATTTGTCTATATTGTCCGTTTCTACCACATAGACGGTACGATGCTGAGGTCTACCGCCAAGGGCGAATACAAGGTTCACCCCTGCTTTTTCTGCGCCAGCTGCAGTCATTCTTTTCCCCGGCTCATTAGTTACAAGGGGGCAACTTTCTGCGGTATGGTCTACGGTTACATGAAATAGCCTATATTTCCTCCAAATTGTTTTTGACTGATGGTTTATCCGCGGTTCAGTCCCTTTCGTAAACTTATCACGTCTGCTGTACCATGTGCAGAGCCATCTTGGAGTACCCGATGAATGATCACCAATTTTTTTAAGAGGAATCCCCTCAAAAATCGCATCACCTATAAATGGTGGGTTCTTTTTGCTGTCTCCATCGGGTTGTTTACTTCAGTATTTGACCACGGTGGGATCAATGTTGCGCTTCCTTCAATTGCTGACCATTTTAATACTGACTTACCAACCACTCAATGGATTGTCATTGGATATGGATTGACCATTGCCGCACTATTATTACCTATGGGGCGCCTTTCTGACATTCTGGGAAGAAAAATAATATATCTACTTGGATTCATAGTATTCACAACAGGAGGATTTCTTGCGGCAATATCTCCTAACATTGAATTATTGATAGGTGCCAAAATACTTCAAGGTGTTGGTTCAGCAATGACTCAAGGTACCTCTATGGCAATGGTAATATCTGCCTTCGGAGACGGTGATAGGGGAAGGGCCCTTGGCTTAACTATGAGTGTGGTTGGGATAGGTGCGGTGGCTGGACCGGCTATAGGAGGCTTTTTGGTTGACTACCTTGGTTGGGAGTCAGTCCTGTACGCGACTGCTGGTTTAGGGGTAGTGTCCTTAATAGTGGCCATGCTTATTTTGGATACTGAGCGTAGTGGGGGAAGGGTCGGTGCAAATGATCACTTTGACTGGTTAGGTGCTACTTTTTCTGCCGCCACATTAATTTCGCTATTACTGGCAATGACTCTTGGATCCCGCTATGGTTGGGATTCATTATCTGTGATTACTGCATTCGGAATCTTTCTGGCATCAGCAGGGTTTTTCATTTGGTGGGAATTGTATGTTGAATCCCCCATGTTGGATCTCAGGCTGTTTGGCTCCGGCCTCTTTGCCACTGGAGTTTTAGCAAGCTGGTTATCGTTTTTGGGAACTCAACCCGTAAGGTTTCTTATCCCATTCTATCTTCAATTCGTTCTCGGATTTAGCCCATCAAAAATTGGATGGATAATAGTTCCCAGTGCATTTTGCATGGTCATAGCAGGTCCAATAAGTGGTCGGCTTTCTGATAGATACGGCTGGCGCATATTTAATGTGGGTGGAATGCTGGTGGCTGCAATGGGGTTACTAATACTGGTTAATCTTGATATCGAAGAATCTCTTGTCGTAGTTCTAGTGGGAATGGTTGTTCAAACACTTGGTTCAGGAACTTTTTGGCCCTCCAACAATAGTTCTATATTGAGTGTGGTTTCTCCTGCTAGTTATGGAGTTATCTCATCATTTACCAATTTAGTTAGAAACTCCGGAAATGTTGTCGGTATCGCAGTATCTACTGCGATCGTTACAGAGACTATGGGATCATTGGGACACCCACCAACTCTTTCTGTGATAACCGAAGCTACTGACCTATCCGTATTGAGGGCGTTCACAGTGGGCTTGCGAAATACATTCTGGGTTTGCATCGGATTAACCCTGATGGCAGCAGCGGCTTCCTTCCTTGGAACAGCCAAGAAAAATTAAGTCTTAGGATGGAATTAACATATTAAGTAAAATCACGGCCGTTTCCGTTGGTATTGTCTTCATACATGCCGATGGGCCTAATATTTAGAGAGCCCCGTTGATCTGGTGGTTAAACTTTACGAAAGAGAATTTTTGGATCGACTGGAATCAGACCGCAGAAATAACACAAAAGTGAGGCCACCCCGACCAAATTTGGATTGGAAATATCAGCTTCAGTAAAGTCGTATATTAAACCGCTACTTCACCTAGGCGGGGGCACCTTCTTGAAACAGTGTGACCCCCATATCAAGATATTTTCCCCGTTCTTCGGGCTTAGTCACCGTGCCCATGGCGAGGCGAATGCCTGTACCATCCAATTGGGCCGCTACATTGCGCATACAGTCATCCACGCTTGTCAGCGGATACCCCACATGCCCTTCCATGTTGAAGGTGAGGTCATTGGGCCCAAATGTCACCACACTCACCCCTGGTTTGGCCAATTTCCCAATGTTGGTCACCGCCTCGACCGATTCCACCTGAATGCTCAATATCACATATTCGTTCCACCACGCAGCATACGCCAGCCGATCCATACCTTTTGCAACTCCATTCACGCCTCGGCGTGCTGCCCCACCCCAACTCCGCCGCCCGACCTGCGGGTAGTAAGTATAGGCAATGGCATCATCAACCGTATCCATTTCCATCACTTCAGGAACCAGCACCGCACTGCATCCCAAGTCCAGATATCGCCCCACCAAGTAGGCGTGGCGCGTGTGAGGAATGCGTAGTTGCACGTCAATACCCAATTCTTCAGCGGCGGTACAATAGGCTACAAATAACTCTTCGCTAAAGGCTGTATGCTGACCATCGATCCAGATATAGTCATAGCGGCCCGTTGCCCAAATATCGGCCAACTGACTCTTGGTTGTGCGCAGTGATCCCACCAAAGCAACCAGGACTTCCCCGTCGCGGATGCGCTGCCTGAGTGTTTTCTCTTCTGTCATCGTTCTCTCCTGTGTGTAGGGATTATCAGCGTCTTAGCCGGAAAATATTCCCCATAGTAAACCCGAACGTGCCTACATTCAACATAAACTAATGATTCAGGCAAAATGTCGATAGCAGTGAACCGGAGGGGTAGGGCGGCATTTTTATATTAGTATCTGGTGGGCTCGGGTTATTTCTTGTGTAGAATGTCCTACTGAGGCGTTCTATTCTTCAAATTAAGGAGTATATTCTATGGTTATCGAACGTAAGAACTATGATGCTATCCCCCTGACAGGCTCCCCTCATTTTCATGCGGTTAGGGTGGGAGATTTACTTTTCTTCGCTGGAGCAACTGCCAAAATGACGGTTGCTGAAAACGGCACCATGGCTGATCAAACCAGGGTGATTTTAGAGAGAATGAAATACATTATGGAATGCGAAGGAGGAACTCTGAGTGATGTTGTGAAAATTACCAGTTACGTAACCGATTTATCAGAATCTGCTAAATCCGAAACTCAAACAGTTCGACAGGAGTATTTCGGAGAAGATCTGCCCGCTAGTACAAGAGTCCAAGTAGCAGGTTTAGATGGTCCTACCTTGCTAATTGAAATTGACGCCATGGCGGTAATACCTCAGTAACGGCCTTCAATCATTCGGTTGCACCCTTGGTAAAACAGGTCGTGTAGAGGATAAGCTAATTAGCCACAAGAACGGTATTTATTGCCATTCCAGCAGCGGCTATGGTTGGATCAATCACGGGGACTCCTAACGATTTTTCTAAAGTGTCACGATACTTTGCCATGCCCGCGCATCCCATGATTATTACCTCTGCGCCGTCTTTGTCACGTAGCTTTGTCCCAACTTCCAGCATTTTCTCATAGGTATCACTGCTATTTTCTACTTCTGCGACAGTTAGTTCTAGGGCACGTTCCCCGGCACAATGGTTATGGAGGAGTCTTTCTCGCATGTGCCGAATGTGTCGGGGAATCGATTGGCTAAGGATTGCTATAACACCGAATGATTGACCTCGTGAGAGAGCTGTTGCCATTGCACATTCAGCAATGCCAAATACTGGCCTATCGGTTGCTTCTCTACAGAGGGCTAAACCAGGGTCTGAGTAACAAGCGATTATGAAAGCAGCGGCCTCTGCGTCGGCTTTTATGTAATCTACAATCAAGGGTTCAACCATGCTTACATCAGCCTGGCTTTCAACACCAAACGGGCCATCGGAAAGGGTTATACATTCAAGGCGTGGACCATCAGCCAAGCGCAACGGCTCCAAAGCTTCCGAAATACCGGCAGTAACGGAATCATTCGAGTTGGGATTTATGACTCTTATGACAGGGTACATTTATTTGTTTTTCCTTTCGCAGGAATTTTAACATCAAGATGTTGGTAAAAACATCATTTGAGCGAGTGAATGATCCTATTATAGGTACAAACCCAGGCAGATTTAGCCCCAAACCGCATCGCCAACGCGTTTACCGTGATAGACAGCGCCGCCAGGGGTGGTGATGGAGACGGAAATGTCTTCGCCGGCCTGATGAAAATCTAGGATTGATGGCCAGACGGACCAGCGGAACCGGCCGTCGGCACAATAGTGCAGGGGTACTTTGTAGGGCGGGAAGACTTCGCCGCTGGTGTCGTCCTGGCCGTCGGTGAACAGGGTGTCACCCTCCACACGGACATCGAGGGTATTCACGGCGGCGAGGAAACCGAGGATGATATAGCGGCCGTTGAAACGGGCCAAATCGCCGGTGGCTTCCGTCGGTGGCGAAGCGAGAAAACCAGGAAGCTCCACCGTGCCCGTGGACAGGGTCCGGTGAAACAGCAGGCAATCCCAGGCCGTGCCGGCGCAGACCGGCTGATATCGCAGGTTGGAGCGGTCGGGACGCTCGACCTTGAGCCAGTCCGCCACCGGGCCGCTTCCGGGCGCCGGGCGCAGATCCAGAAAATAGCAATCCGGGCCCAGGCGGGCATAGGCGGCCTGATTGCAATCCGGGCGCGGTGGCTCCCCCTTGACCGAGCGTTCGCTGGCCGTGCCGATAAACAGCGTATCTCCCCGCCCGAAGCGGGCGACATGGTAGCTGCCCATGGAGGTGGCCTTCTGCTCCCGCACCGGGTGTAGCTGCAGATGTGTGTTGTGGGCGCCGATAACAATGCCCGCATCCGGGCCCTCGCGCTCACGGATCCAGTTCAGGGACTCGGCCATGGAGACATCCCGGACGTTCCACAACTGGCGCACGCCGATGCTAAAATCCGCCTCAGTCTGGGCCAGGGCCTGGATCACGTCGCGGAGAATTTGCGCGCCGCGCAGGCCCCAATCGTAGTCGTCGGCCGAAGTAACCCGGGTGTAGGCAACGCGGGCCTGTTCGATACGGCTGATCACCAGCGAAGCGGCGGCAATCAGTTCCCGGAAGGCAGTATCTGCGAATTCCATGCGATTCTCCAGGTTAAGCTCCGCCACCATGGGACCGATTTCCCGTGCCATGTCGTCGGCTAGGCCCCCATCAACCCGGGCCGCGAATGCGTGCACGGTGGCATAGACATTGCGGGCATGCATCCAGTTGCCGCTGCCGTCCATACTGTAAAAGCGCAATTCCCGCGACCGATTGGGATCGGCGTTCCAGTCCCGCATCCATCGGATCAGCTCGTTCAGTTCGGCCCATACGCCCCACACATTGTTGATGGCGCGGGCCACGTCATCCCATTCATGATCGGCACCAGCCACGTAGTCGTGCACCAGGCGGCCTTCGACCAGGGCCGATTCCAAGACGAAGGTGGTGAAGCCATGTTCCTGGGCCAGATATTTGAACAACCGGGTCCGCCAGCGGTTCCATTCGTACAGATAGTGGGCACTCTCTCCCACGGCGATGACGCGGCGTTTGCCGATGACGCCGGGAATGAAAGCCAGGTCGTCGTAATTGTCGTCGTGCCGGGGGATGGACAAGGCAACCGCATACTCCCGTGCCCAGGCGACGAAGGCGTCTTCGTTAGGATCTGTCGGCGTGGCTGGTCCGGGCTGGTTCATGATGATGTTTCCATCGTTGTTTTGGGTTTATGCCGTGCCACCACATCGCGCCAGTCGCCGTCAGCCCGCCAGCCAAGACCGTCGCGGGCATGACGGTCATCCAAGACGCTGGCGTAGGGGTCCGCCTGGTAGAGTTGGAGATCCCGCACCGGGGGCATGGTCTCATGGATTGCCGCCATGCGTGCCAGTGTCTCCGGCCGCCCTATGCCGTCCGGTGCCGCCAAATTGAAGATATCGAACCGGCGGGCCCGGTATTTCAGGGCGGCGACAAAGCCCCGCGCCGCGTCCGTGGAGCGCACATAGGTCCGGGTTGCGGAAAGCGCGCCATAGGGTGCAACGGCATTTCTGGCGGCGGCATCGGAACTGCAGCCGGGGGAATTACTGTCGGGGTCGGGCAGGGCGAGCTGGGCCAGGATTTGAGCCTCTTTTTCAGGACGAACGATCAACGTCGGCCTGAGGCAGATAACGTGCATTTTGCCCCGCGCCGCGTAGTGTCGCGCCATGGTCTCCATGAGTTGTTTGCCCAGGCCATAGGTCCCCGTGGTGCGCAACGCATGCGTTTCGTCCACCGGCAGGTAGTCCGGCGCCCGATCATGGTCCAGACCCAGGGCGGCGGTGCTGCTGGCGACCACCACATGGGGCACGCCGGCATCCTCGGCGGCCTGGAAAACATTCCAGGCACCTTGTACATTGGTTGCCATATAGGCCTGCTCGTTCGGCCCGTCGCCATCGTCATAACCAGCCAGATGGATCACCGCGGCCTGCCCCGTGAAGGCCCTGGTCAGACCCGGCAGATCAAGGATATCGGTGGCAATGAACGGCACATCGCCGGGGGGTGGTTTAATGTCCAGGGCCGTTGCCCGATGGCCGGCCTGCAGCGCCGTCATGACATGGCCGCCAAGGCGGCCGCTGCCCCCCGTCACGATGATCTTTTCCGTCATATTGTCCACACGGTAATCGGTTCGTCCCAACCGCGCACGACACGCGGGCCGGCGTTGATGAAACCCGCCAATGCATTGCCGGTTTTACCGTCTACCTCGTTGCCGCCTGCCTCGTCGCCAATCGACTTCGCGAGATCATCGCTGACCACCATGATTCGATGCATATCGAGAGTGTAACCTCTGGTTTGCTCTGTTTTATTCAAGTAAGCTCGTGCTTCCTTGGTTAAGTTCGTGGGCTCATCTTTGTTCAATTGATTCACTCCAAGTTTTGATTGTTCATTTATTGTCCTAATAATCCCTAGCGGCCTCCCATAACGGCTAGAGTATGCCCCGAGACATATGATGCTTCATCTGAAGCCAAAAATAAGACTGCATCTGCGACTTCACTAGGCTGCCCTAACCTACCAAACGGGGTCATGCGGTTGGGGCTAAAGTCCACAGTTTCATTAAGTTTTCGTAACTTTGCACCCGCTATTTTCGTATCGATTGGACCTGGTGCAACGCAATTTACATTGATGTTATGTTCGGCAAGTTCAAGAGCCAAATCTCGCATGAATCCATGTATCGCTGCCTTGGAGGCTGAGTAGGCAGACCCTCCTTCGTAATAGGCTGTCCATGGTGTGCCTTCTCGAGCCCCAGATGACAAACAAATTATTTTTCCTTGTTTTCTTTGAATCATGTGAGGTACAGCGGCTTTACTGCAAAGAAATGTCCCACGTAGATTTAATTTGATTGTGTGGTCCCAATCTTCCACCGGCATTTCCCAGATTTTTGAATTTCGGC
Organism: SAR202 cluster bacterium; assembly: GCA_030754315.1. Classification (GTDB taxonomy): domain Bacteria; phylum Chloroflexota; class Dehalococcoidia; order Lucifugimonadales; family JASMAO01; genus JASMAO01. Next base: position 7,882 of record JASMAO010000209.1, on the reverse strand, counting down.
TGCCCCCAACATTGTTGACCAGAATATCAATTTGCCTAAAATGTGCGATTGCAGACTCAATCAGTTGGGATGCTGGCTCTTCTTCAGTGATGTCACCAATTAATGTGACAACCTCGCCACCTTCGTCACGGATTTTTGTCGCTGTAGCCTCTAACCCTGTTTCATCTATATCGCCTAAAACTAGTCTGGCACCTTCTTGTGCCAAGCGATACGAGATAGCTTCACCTAATCCTCTCGCAGCTCCCGTGACAATAGCGACCTGATCTTTAACGCGCCCCATCCTACTCTCCTTATCCGTGCAATTAGGATTGTAAATTTTCTGATATTTAGACCTTAGTTAAGATGACTTCAATTCCGCGTGTTCAAGGGCAGCTCTACAAACATCTTCGTCTTCTTGCGACTTACCGCCGCTAGCTCCTACTGCACCAGCTATCTCTCCGCCCTTGTAAATTGGAACTGCACCCTGACCCATAATGAAATGCCCATCTTGAAGAACAGTGAAGGCTTGAAATACTGGCCATCGTGATCTGTCTTCGAGTTCTCCAGATGGTTCACCAAAACAAGCTGACGCAACTGCTTTTCCTCTTGAAATAACTGGCGTTCTCCATGAGGCGCCATCCGTTCGGATCATGGCAATGAGATCCCCTCTGGCGTCGGTAACTGAAACGCTCATTTTGACGCCAAGTTCTTGTATTTTAATCTTGGCTCCCTCGATTATTGTTTCGGCTTCTTGCAAAGTAATTGTAGGCATGATATCCCCCTATTTTGACGCACTAAGCTGATAGATTTTCCAGTTTACAGTCCACAACTTCTTCTAAAGTGATTTTTGGAATAATACCATCCCTATAGAAAGCCTAATCAAGCATTTCAAGGGGTGTCAGCCACAAAGGCGGTGCTGGCGGATTCCTTAATGCTGATGGGGGAAATCATGGATAGTTTCATGCTTTGCCCAAATAGGGTCACCTATTTAAAAATCTTGAGGAATTCTTCACATATCAAAAAGGAGCTAAAATGGGGTTTTGGAGCTACTGACGGTTTTGTCATTTTAGAATAAATCAAAATAAGCTCTAACGGATAAAAAGGTTAATGGTTATTGCAAAGAGGGTAATGATTTTACACTTATTGATAAGGAGTAAGTTCAATTGGAACAAATAGGATTAGCTATAATAGGTTCGACTGGAGCTATAGGCGACAGGCATATTGAGGCTATAAGTCAACTAACTACTTGCCGCTTGGTTGGTCTAAACGCCCGAAAGCAAGGTCCATTGAAAGAACAAGCTGCAAGACTCAATGTCAAAGCTTATCCTACCCTTTCTGACGCTTTAAACGATTCTGAGGTGGACGCTGTTGTTATAGCAACTCCTCATCCTTCCCACAAAGAAATCACCATAGAGTCTTTAGAATCTGGAAAACATGTTCTGGTAGAAAAGCCAATTGGTGTGACTCCATCTGAGGCAGATGAAATGGTCGCTGCTGCCCGAAAATATAATTTGAAACTTTCAGTTCTGTTTAATAATCGATTCAGAAGTGAATCTATAAAAATGAAAGAGCTTGTAGATTCGGGATGCATCGGGGAAATATATCGTGCCACGGTTAGCAGTGGTATGTTTAGAACCCAAGATTATTACAATCAATTGCCGTGGAGAGGAACCTGGGGATTAGAGGGAGGTGGAGCATTACTCAATCAGGGGATTCACGCAATTGATCTTTTCATTTCATTGCTAGGTCTTCCTCACGCTGTTTTTGGTCAAATAAGAACCCTAAAACACAGTATTGAAGTAGAAGACTACGCCAGTGCATTATTGGAATACAATGACGGCTTCCTCGCGACTTTGCATTGCGATACTGTGCAGGCTCCTCAGAGGCAGCGCATGGAGATATATGGAAATCAAGGGGCTATCATCATGGATGACTGGAATCTTTCCTTACACACCCTGAAAACTCCATTACAGGACTTCATGGACAATACGCCAGGAATGTTTGCCTCTCCCGAAGTTGATGAAGAAAAGTTTGTCATAGGGGAGATAAAAAACACCCATACCCCTGCAATAGATGATTTTTGTAGAGCCATTATTGAAAATCGGGACCCGATGATTACCGGTGAAGAGGGTGCTAAGGCACAGGAATTAGTGGCTGCCATCATTTTGTCTGGTTGCACCGGTAATAGAATCTCTTTGCCAGTCAACCGTAATGCATACGACGACCTACTAGCTAATTTAACTAAATCTGGCAGATTACCATAAGCGTGTTTCCTGAACTAAACCCTGTTTGAGTGAGGATTTTATGTAGCTAAACAGTTTTTAAATGCTTAGATGATATAGAGTACAAACAAACCTTTCAGTGTTTAAGCGGAGGAGGCAATTTTTGGAAACCTCGTGACTGCGTACCTTTTTAAAAAGGAATGATTTTATGGTCGACAATATGTCAACACCCTATCCAAAATAACTGAAAAATATTAAGTGCATCAACGGAAAAATTATCGCCAGCAGGTTAGGAGATTAAGATGGATAAAGCACTAAAAGGCGTGAAAATTATCGATATGAGTCGAGTACAAGCCGGCCCGTCATGTGCCCAGATTATGGGTTTTCTTGGAGCCGATGTGATAAAACTCGAAGACACAGCTGGTGGAGATAACACACGCGTTGACATGGCTCACGTTAAAGGTGTTGACAGTGTTTATTACACGATCTTTAACGGTAATAAGCGTGCCATGACATTAAATCTCAAATCCCCTGAAGGTACCGAGATAATGGATAAGCTTGTCAAATGGGCTGACATTATTTTGGAGAACTTTTCTTCAGGTGTTATGGATAGACTGGGATTTGCTTATGAGAGATTAAGGGAAATTAATCCTGGAATAATCTACGCTAGTATCAAAGGATATGGGGACTACGGTCCATACAGCTCCTACAAGGCTTTTGAATATACGGCACAAGCCACGGGAGGATTAATGGCGGCAAATGGTTTGCCTGACGGTCCACCGATGGGAACTGCGGCTGGTATCGGTGACTCTGGTACTGGCCTCCACATGGCTATAGGTATTCTTGCTGCCCTGAGACAGAGAGATAAAGACGGAGAAGGACAACGCGTGGAGGTGGCTATGCAAGATGGGGTAGTCAATTTAATGAGAATCCGTTTAATCAGAAGCCTTAGTACTTCCGAGCCTAACGTGAGAGGAGTTGTCTTAGGAAAAACTAATATCCCGCATACATTTGCCTGTAGCCCTGGTGGATATGATGACTATGTAATGATTCACTTGAGAGGATATATGTGGGAAACGGTACTAGCCGTTATGGGTAAGGAGGACCTGATAGGGGATGAACGTTATATAGACGAGCAGGCTCGAAACAAGAGACCAAAAGAAGTTGTTGACATAATCACCTCCTGGACTTCCACCAAATCTAAATACGAAGTATTTCATGAGATGGCCGCCGCAGGGGTATGGTGCGGGGCCGTAATAAGTCCAGAAGAGGTTATTACAAACGAGCATTTGATAGCGAGAGAAATGGTTGTAGATGTCACCGATGATGTGAGAGGCGATTATAAAATGATTGGGTGCCCGGTTAAACTTAGTCGCTCGCCTGTAGAAGTCACGAGAGCCCCAATGTATTCGGAGCACACAGAGGAAATACTAACTAACATAGTTGGTATGGGCCGCGAAGATATATCTTACTTGAAGGAAAAAGGGGTTATAGTGTGACACTCTATTTTCTCAGCTGAGGGCACGGTTGAACTAAAACCTCGACCTCAATATTTTCTGCCTGATATCACCCCGTGTCAGGAATTTGGCCGGCAAAATGTCGGCAGAACCAACAGGGTAGGGGTGCGAAAAAGTGGTGCCCAGGAAGGGACTCGAACCCCCACTCTCTTACCGAGAAGCGGATTTTAAGCTCACTGCTGTCGGGTCTCAAGGGTTCGTCACAGTACTTATGCGTACAGGAACTTGGTCACAAATCAGCCTTTTAAGGGTATTTAGGGTTTGTGCGAACTGCCCTGAACTTACGGGAACCGCAGACATAAAGGACCCACAAAAGGACCCACAAATATTTTCTGCCTGATATCAGCTTGTGTAGAGGATAAGCTAAAACTGGTTCGCCACTATCCGGAATACCTAAGTCACGCCGATTGTGTGGACATCATAGACTTATGTCTGCGTGCTCCGGCTTCAATAAAATTTGAAACCTTTGACGCAATTTCAGATAACAAGTTGAAGTGGAGAGACACATCTCTTGCCACTGACCTTCTTGGCTGGAACCCTGTTGGGAAATCAGAGCAATTCAAATTATGATATTGATATGAGTAGTGACCCACAATCCATAACGAGGATTTTTATTGGAAATTAACAATCGCTATTTTGGCTTAAGGCTTCCACAATCGTAGAAGGGGACATTGGCAATTTGGTTAGTCGTACTCCAGTGGCATTGTAAATAGCATTGGCTATGGCAGCCAGTGGCGGAACAACGGGTGTTTCACCAACACCTCGAATTCCGAACGGGTGGCGTGAATTGGGTACCTCAATGATCACTGTATCAATCATTGGTAGGTCTGTAGTAGTAGGCATTCTATAATCAAGCAGACTAGAATTCACCATCACGCCTTCCTCGTTGTAAAAGTATTCCTCATTCAATGCCCATCCTGCCCCCTGAAGAACCCCACCTTGCATTTGGCCTTCTACGTTGCTTTTATGAACTACCTGACCAACATCCATGAAGGTTGTGTACCGGAGAATTTCAACCTTGCCTGTTTCTGGATCGACCTCGACATCTACAATATTGCCTGAAAGTTGTGGGCCCACTCCGCCTTGAAAATCAGATGCCGAACACGTTATTGCGCCTCCGGTATTAGCCATTTCTCCTGCCATGCCTTTAAAGGTTAATCGCTCGTTGGTATTTAATCTACACGTGAACATCCCGTCAGTGAAGTCCACGTCTTCTGGTCGAACTTCCCATAGCAGGGCAGCGCGTTCCTTCATTTGCTCTACCACCATACCGGCTGCATTCAGAATTGCTCGCCCAGTATCAAAGGTTATTCGACTACCAAAGGACCCCGAAGTGAAACCTATGGAGTCAGTATCAGCCACGGAAGGATTAACGTCCTCCGTGTCGATACCAAGCGCCTCAGCCGCCTGCATTGCGAGAGAAACTCGGCTGCCTGACAGGTCAGCTGATCCCGTTATCAGGCTAATGGTCCCGTTGTCGTTAACATTCAGAGTTGCGGAAGAACCATTCCCTCCAGCGTGCATTCTGTATCCAACAGCAACACCTCGGCCCTGATTATGCCCTTGCAAAGGAGCATTGTAATGAGGGTGTGCTTTCATTGCAGTTTCGACCTCCACGCACCCAAATCTGGAATGAGGAAGACCTGTCGGTGACATATCACCTTCCCGAACGGCGTTCTTCAAACGGAATTCCATAGGGTCCATGTCCAGTTTTTCTGCTAATTCATCAATGACGGTTTCAACTGCGTGAGTGGACTGGGGCTGCCCAGGGGCTCGATAGGATTGGGTTTTGGGTTTGTTGAGCACAACGTCATACCCATCTATCAGAATGTTGTCTATCTTGTATGCACCTAAAGCTGGGAATGCTCCACCACTGACTGGAGAACCAGGGAATGCTCCAGCTTCGTAGGCCATATGCATTTCGGCAGCTTTAATATATCCATTGGAGTCGGCGCCTATCTTACATCGAATAAAGGTTCCTGATGTTGGGCCGGTTCCTTCGAACACCTCCTTGCGGGTCATAACCATTTTAACTGGGGCCGAAGATTTCTTGGATAACAGGGCTGCGACCGGTTCGAGATAACCCGTTCCTTTGCCACCAAACCCGCCACCAACCTCCAACGGAACAACTTTAACCCGGGATTCTGGTAATCCAAGTATTGCTGAGGTGGTATTACGGATACCGAAGGCGTTTTGAGTGCTAGTCCATATGCTCAAATAATCATCCGGAGACCAGAAGGCAGTAGCAGCAAAAGGCTCAATATATCCTTGATGTACCATCGAGGTTCTAAGCTCCCGCTCCACAATAACGTCTGAATGCTTGAACCCTTCTACTATGTCTCCATGAAGAACCTTCACATGTCCGGCGATGTTACCTTTGATTCCAGTGTCATCACCTTGAGTGAAACCTCCAGTTCTAAACATGGTAGTAAGGTTCTCGTGAAGTATTGGTGCATCATCGGCCATCGCTTGGCGAACGTCTAGAACGGGAGCAAGTACATCAAAATCAACTTTAATAAGTTCAAGAGCTTTTTCTGCTATGTGTATGCTGGTGGCTGCCACACCTGCAATTGCGTGGCCCCGATATAGTACTTTTTTATGTGCAAGGTCATTTTCTGCCATTGCTCTGGGAGTCGACCCTGCTTGAGACAGGTCCATGGGTTGGTTAAGGATAGGAAAATCTTCAGCGGTTACCACGGCTTTTACCCCAGGGAGAGCCTCGGCCTCGCTGGTATCTATAGACAATATTCTAGCGTGGGCATAAGTGCTTCGTAGTATCTTACCGTGAAGGGTCCCTGTCATTAAGAAGTCAGCGCCGAAACAAGCACGACCCGTCACCTTACTTAAACCATCCGGACGAATAGGGCTGGTGCCTAACACCCTGAATTGATGTGGACTATCTGAGGTTGCCTCCATCCGGTATTTTTTCCTTAAATGCATTCCCTGACTACGTATGAAATGCTAACACTACAAACCGTGCACTGTGTGAATAATGCATGAGGTATAGTCGAGGTAAGACAATGTCACTAGTAGTTATCAACAGTATGTCCAATCGTTCTATAAATTCCAATATCAAACGTCAGATAGGCCTGTGCTCGATTGAATTGCATAAAACCCGATACAGAGTTAAGTCTTACCGTTATAGTGCCTTTTATATCTTCATATTATCCTCATATGAAATCTAGTATTTGTGAATGTAAGTTATATATTCTCCTCCTAAATATAACGCCTATAATTCATCATACCGGAGACGCTAATGAATCTGGGTTTTTTCACCATGCCGCTTCACCCTCCTGGCTCGGACATGAGTAAGACACTGGTTGAGGACATAGATCAGATAGTGAAATTAGATTGGCTGGGATATTCTGAGGCATGGATAGGGGAGCATTTTACCTTTGAGTGGGAAAATATCCCGAGTCCAGATCTTTTCATCGCACAAGCTTCCGCCCTAACTACTCGTATTAAACTGGGGACAGGCGTTACATGCCTGCCAAACCATAACCCTGCTATGTTGGCCCATCGGATCGCACAGCTAGATCATCAAACTGGGGGGCGGCTTCTATGGGGTATTGGCTCCAGTTCAACACCTGGTGATTACGAATTATTTGGGTTTGATGCTGAAGAAGGTGATCGCCGATCTTTTACCTTAGAATCTGTTGAAGCAATCCTTAAGATTTGGGAAGACCCTGCCCCGGGAAAATATAGCAACGGGGTATGGAAATACGTCATACCAAAACCAGTTGAAAAAATAGGTCTTAGACTACATGTACAACCCTTTCAAGATCCTCATCCTCCTATCGCAGTGGGTGGAGTTTCCCCGAAATCTGAGACATTGAAGTTTGCAGGACAAAAAGGTTGGATTCCCATCAGCATCAATTTAGTACCGACAGCATCCCTAATAGGACATTGGGAGGCCTATGCTGAGGGAGCCTCGCGTAGAGCCAATTGGTCCCAGATCGCTCAAAATGGCGGATAGCCAGAGAAATTTATGTAGCTGACACTACTAAAAAAGCCAGGAAGGAAGTGATGGAAGGGACTATAGCACGTGACTATAAGAATTATTGGTTTAATCTTCTCGATTGGAGTAACAATTTAGACCAATTCAAATTGGATGTAAACATGCCAGATTCGGATATCACACTAGACTACTTAATGGACAACGTT